>DTYO01000134.1 GCA_012961845.1 Thermodesulfobacteriaceae bacterium | reverse complement strand
TATGTTTTTAATCGCAGGTTTTGGGAGCCAGAGCTGCCTTTGAGATTTCTCAATGCATGCTTGACCCACGTACCTGTAAAAATTGCCGAGTTTGGTTAGGAACCACTTTGTTTTTTGACTAATCACTATCCGAACATTTTCCGATAAAAATGATGGACTGAATCAGCCGGTCGATTACTTCAAAAAACATGAAAAAAGGAGGTAAAAACATGGCAATTGATTACAATATGAAAGTGCTTATAGTTGATGATTTTGCGACCATGAGAAGAATAGTCAAAAACATCCTCAACCAGCTGGGTTTCAAACATTTTATTGAAGCAGACGACGGTTCAACAGGATGGGAGATACTTCAGAAAGATTCCATTGACTTTATAGTATCTGACTGGAACATGCCCAAGATGACAGGCATTGAACTGCTTAAAAAGGTCAGGGCAGACGACAAACTAAAAGGCACCCCTTTTCTCATGGTAACTGCCGAAGCTCAGAAAGAAAACATTGTAGAAGCAGTAAAGGCAAAGGTAAGCCAGTATATTGTCAAACCATTCACCCCTGAAACCATGAGCGAAAAGATAGAAAAAATTTTTTCGTAATTTTCGTAATCTGATACAGTTGTGCCACTAAAAAATACCAATCTCCAGAATACAGATTCCCTTTCACAGGATATTGATGAAATCGACCTTGAGAGTACTGAGAGTAAACAACAGCCTGTAATTGAGACCTCGCCCTCTGCTTCAGGCGAAGAAACATCTGATTTTTCAGGATCTGATGACGACACCGGTTCTGTCGATCTGAAAAATACTGCTGATACAGACGCAGTAGAACATGATTTCGGGATAGAAATCTCTGACGACGAACTGTGGGATGATGAGGGAGATCTGGAAGAGATCCCCCTTTTTGGTGAAGAGCTGGACAGCAGTCCTGAGACTGACCCTCCGGAGCAGCCAGATCCCGATCTCGATAATGGTCCTGCTTCTGGTACCGCCATGGAAGATGGAAAAGACCATGAAAAATCAGAGGAACCTGTAGACGACATCTCATCTCCTGCTTTTGCTAAACCCGTCCAGGCTGAATCCGAAGAAATCTCAGCCGATGATGCAGACGATTCTATAGAGGAAAATTCGCTGACTCTCTGGGTCGTATGCGGCATAGCCACCATACTGCTGTTCGTTGGCACAGCGGTATTATGGCGAATGGCAGTTTCTCCTGTGGAAATGCACGGAAGGCCTGCGCCTGTCACTGATAAAAACAAAAGGGTTGTCAGTGGGCCCTCTCCCGATACAGGAGCTGCTATCCATACCGGTGCTTCTGTGCAGACCGGCTCTGATGGATTGGAGACCAACCCCGGCCCTCTGGGCCAGGTACCGGTTGAAACCATAGACCTCGCCCCATTTCTGATCCCGGCCCAACGATTTGGAGAACTTGTCTTTTTCAAGCTTCAGGTGGAGCTTACTGTACCGGACCTCAGCCAGAAACTTCAGGTCGTCAAGAAGGAAGCATGGGTCAGGGACATAATCTACACGGAACTGAAAGGCATCGACATCAGCAAAGGTATACAGGGAAATTTTCTCCTGAAATATCGAAGACCGATCAAGAATAACCTGAACAGAGAACTTGCACCGTATAACATCAGGATAAAAGAGGTCAGACTGACTGGTTTTCTACTCGATTGATTCCAGCCTGTGATATAGGAATTCGAAGCTTGGATCTCCATAACCCTGACATACTGACAATCTGCCAGCTAGTGCTGGATTTCGTACTGATTGCCTTCATATTCATCCTGCACAGGAGAATTTCCGCTCTAAATCCCCGGAAACTTGAACACCTCCTGGATGCACTTAAAAAAGGGGAGAGACTCTGTAATGAGCTTCAGAAAAATCTCGAAGAAAAGAGCAATATCACCAGTGCCATCAACAGAAAACTCGATGAGCTTGTCAGGACAGGGAACAGCCCAGTCTCCATGGGCAGGAATTCTGGAACGGAAAAGAAACATGAGGTTCTCAAGCTCTGGAAAAAGGGCAATAAACCTCCTGAAATTGCGGAACAGACAGGTATCAGCCTTGGTGAAGTGGAACTGATCATATCACTGGCCGCATCTGACTCAACTTAAAGCCCGTGCCCCCCTGATCCTGTACTGCTTTCCGGTATCCATGCCCTCCTGGATTACCATGTTTAAATCGGTGCCTGAGGCAGATCTGATCTCTTTACACACCAGACTACTTGCTGCGGCCTGCTCCGCCTGATGTATGGCGTCTTCTGAGATATTCACCTCTCAGGTCAAGCCCTGCCCTGACAGCAAGTGCTAACCAGATCCAGTGATATGCTTGTAGCCTTGTCTTCTTTTTTTTCTTCTTCGACATGAATACTGCCATATGAAGTATGAATAAAAGGACGGATCATTCATTTTATGATACAAGATCAGACCGTTGGATTAACAACAATACTGTTCTTCACATTTTTAAGTTGCCCGCCCAATTACATATATTATAATAACCCATCTTTCAGTACTTCTCCATTTGCATTGACTGGTAATAAATATATTTGGATACTTTATAAAGCGGCCACTATTTTAAAAGATCTGGAAGGGTATTAAGGCCACCTCTAAACATCAGGAATTCTGTTTCAGAACAGGGGGCATGAAAAAATTACCGCGGATGAGAGAAAACCAGTCACTTTGTCTACATATACACCATGGGAAGTTCAAACAACAACAATAACGGCAGCAGCAACACCCAGGACGAAGCTGCATCTCTTCCTTCTCCTGAGCACCTCGCAAAGGCAACCAAGAGGCTATCCAACAAGGAAAGACTGAAATCCTTTCTGCAGCTTTTCAAGAGAAGTGACAGAGTACTTGTAGTGATAGTCGCCGACCCTGATTCCATGGCAAGCGCCTTTGCAATAAAAAGAATCCTCAGCCGCCGTGTGGATGAAGTAACTATCGTCCATACCAACAAAATAGACAGGGTAAACAACCTTGCCATGCGCGATTTCCTCAAGATCCCCATCCAGCCTTTGAGAGGAACCAAAAGGGACAGCTTTTCCAAGTTCATTCTGGTTGACGGCCAGCCTCCTCACAATTCTAATCTGGAATCCATAACATACGATGCCGTAATCGACCACCATCCTGTCACTCAGGGATGGCATGCACAATTTGTGGACATAAGGCCTGAATACGGCGCTACCGCATCCATGCTAACTGAATATCTGAAGGCGGCATCTATCAAGCCGTCAGTGGCACTTGCCACCGCCCTTTTCTATGGAATCAAGGTGGACACCCAGAATTTTACCAAGAAGGCAGTTTATTCAGATGTATTGTGTTTTCAGTATCTGTTCAAAAGAATCAATCAGCAGCTCTTGAACAAGATAGAGACTTCCGACATCAGAAAAGCCGAACTAAAATACTTCAAGAGTGCCCTTCAGTCCATGAAAATCAGCAAGAAACGCATTTATGTCCACCTCGGGCAGGTCACAAATCCCGACATACTCGTCATTGTGGCTGATTTTTTTACCCATGTCCACGACATGGGGTGGGTTATCGTGTCTGGTCAGTATGGGAAGAAACTGGTAGTAATCTTTCGATGCGACGGCTATAAGAAGGATGCAGGCAAACTGGCTGCACGGGTTTTCGGCAAGGTAGGATCGGCAGGGGGACACAGGCAGAGTGCCAGGGCGGAGATTCCGTGTGAGAACCTACCGGACGTGGACAGGGTATCTTTTTCAACCAATACTCTTCATCGCCTCATTGTAAAACACCTTGTCTGAACAGCACCACTGCATTGGCAGGCTCCTTCAGGCAATTATACACCTCAACCTGTATCTGCAACACCCTGTGATCTCACGCATTCCGGCTGCTTTCCCTGTGACTGGTCTTCACTCCTGTAACAAAACCGGAACATATTCTATACAGCTTTTTGAAAAGTCCTTGCAGCAACTATCTTGTTTCTTCCGGTCCGCTTGGCTTCATACAAAGCGTCATCTGCGGCTTTTACCAGCATTTCCTTAGATATGGAAGGTTTCCATTCGCAGATACCGAAAGAGGCCGTAATCTTCATTCTGATCCTTCCCCTGTCAGCAGTAAAACAGCTGCGCATCAGGCGGTCCTTAAATCTGCCTGCAATATCCATTACCGCATCTCCGCTCATGCCGGTGAGAATTATCCCGAACTCCTCACCGCCATATCGGTATACACTGCCTGCACCCTTGAAATGTTCTTGGAGTAGACCGGCAAATTGCTTGAGAACTGCATCACCGACAGGATGGCCGTGGTTATCGTTGATTTTCTTGAAATGGTCCAAGTCAGCTATTATTATGGCAATCGGTCCCTGTTCACCAGAATCTTCCAGCGCCTGCATCACCATCTCATTGAGATCATTGTCCCAGGACCTGCGATTGTATATGTTGGTGAGAGGATCCAGACGCACATGGCGCCTGAGTTCATCCAGTACGGCCTCCTGTTTTTTCATCCCCGAAATGGCATCCGTCAGCCGGTTCTGAAAGCGTTCGTTGACCGTCTGAATTGAATCAGCGTCCTTGCTGAATACTATGTCTGCTTCTTTGTCCATCCGAACAAGCTGTTCACGCATGCCCGTCAGATCCTGTTCGATCTGACCGATACATTTTTCGGCCTCTTTTTCAAAATCAAGCAGTATATTTCTGGCGGAATATACACTATCCCGGGTGGCATGCACTGTATCAAGGAGCTTTTGTTCAAATAATGCCTTGTCACCGGTGGCCACCATGACAAGATCATCTTTTTTCAAACTCTTGGCAACTTCGACAAATTCACGCTCATAAAAGACGGGGAGGGGCGGTGTACTCTGGATTACCAAGTTTTTGAGTGCGCTCCTGGCCACATCGTAGACATCCTTGAATATCTCCTCCCATTTTTTTTTGGATTTGGAAAAAAGCTCCAGCATATCAAGCCTGCAGTATATGTGCAGCAGATGAGTAATCAGAACAACAAGTCTTGGATCATATACAGGCACCTCTAAAAATCATGAATTCTGTTCCGAAACCAGGGCGAACAAGAAAAACAACAGCAGACACATTCATGATATTTCGACGATTATTTTTTTCGTACAACACTTGTACGGAGAAAGGATGAATGTTTCACAGGTGCCCTATAGACAATGTTCGTCATTTTGTACTCAGGACTTGAACCGAGCTGGCAGATCAGCCCTGCAGTCGATCAGGAATGTCCACTACCATCAACAACGAAGTAACAATTATCATTGAACCCGGATAATTCGGTTCGCTAGGTTGCCGAAGATGCAAGGCGGAGAGAGCACAGGCTTACTTTGGTACTTCAAACTCCTGACAATGCAGCAGATCCGGTGAAATCGCGAACTTCTTGTGGCTTCAAATACCGAACACTTTTCTGGTGCAGTTTTTGACTCACCATATTTTATGTAATCTGCTGTTAATTATGTCTATATTGTTTGCTTGGCTATTGAAGCGAACAATCCGGGCTGAATGCCTGTTGCCTTTTACAGGGACCAGTACTCTTTCTGCACCTCTTTTACCTGATCAATTATCAATAGTTCTGCTTCTGTACAGCCGATTTCTGCAGCATCCTCATTGTCCAAAATACTCATTCCGCGGCATTCATACAGCACTGCCATTATCCCGTCTCTCAGTCCCTGGAGATTGTAGCCCCCCTCCAAGCAGAAGACGATCCGGCCCTGACAGCAGGTTTCTGCAAGCCCGAGGAGAATCCTTGCAAGGTAGGCAAACCCCTTGACAGTCACTTTCATGCCTCCCAGGGGATCATGGTGGTAAGTATCGAATCCGGCGGACACAAGAATGAAATCCGGTGAATATTCTCTGCATACAGGAACCAGAATCTTGTTAAAGACAGCTCCGTATTCCCTGTCACCTGCACTTGGGGACATGGGAACATTTACAGTAAATCCCTCCCCTTTTCCCCTTCCTACCTGATGTAGGGAACCGCTTCCAGGATAATAGGGATATTGATGAGTCGAGAAGTAAAGAACATCAGGATTATCATAAAAACTGTTTTGGGTACCGTTTCCATGGTGAAGATCCCAGTCAACTATCAGAATTCTTTCGGCACCGAGTTTTTTTATACCATAATGGGCACCCAGAGCTATGTTATTGAAAAGACAGAAACCCATTGCATGATCAAATTCTGCATGATGCCCGGGGGGCCTCACAAGTGCGAAGCCGTTCCGGGCACTGGACTCTACTATGGCATCCATTGCCGTGAACACACCTCCCGCCGCGAGGCACGCAGCCTCCCATGAGCCTGCGCTGGTCGCGGTATCGGGATCCAGCTGCTTATGAGTTCCCCCTGACGTCCTGGCTATACGTTCTATGTATCTCTCAGAATGGTTCCATGCCAGTTCCTCCCGGCTTGCCGGCCTCGGTACCATGGACCTGAAAAGCCCTGCCACATCTTCACGATCAAGACGCTTATATATGGTCTTAAGCCTCTCGGGTGATTCTGGATGGCCTGGCCCGGGGTCATGGTCAAGATACTGCATATCCCGTATTATCAAGGTCGACATTTCCTGCATGGGCAATACCCCTCCTTAAAGGCATCTTCTCTGGTTTTGAAGATAATTCTGTTGCTTTTCCGGGTTTTTCTTCCGTTGGGACACCACGGCCTGTGAAATCTCAACGACCTGCAATTCCCCAGATAGTATATTTCCGGTCTGGATGGAGGCAGAGACCATATTCCCAGCTTCTTTTCAATTGCATTCCTCTGGGCGGCGAGAAGACTCCTGCGATACCCTGAAGTTCGGCCATACAGGCAGACAAATGCAAGACCTTCCCTCACAAGTATTTCATTCACCATTCTGCCGTCCGGCAGGTAAAGATAACCCAGCATCCTGCCAAAACGGTCTACCCTGTCCGAATCCTGAACGATCCGGACCTTCCTGCCATGTACAAGCTGCCGGTTACGTATCAGGGCTTCCAGCCCCATGGGCTCCCCTGGTTTACCTTCATGGGCAATTTCAGGTGCATTTACAGCTCTATACCGGAATTTGATCCCGTTATCCATACAGACAGTATCACCATCTATGACATGCGTTACTGTGTGATACTTCACCTCCCCGGCGGAAGAACACGAACACACGACACATAAAACCACTGCTGCCAGCAAGACAAGACCGCCGGCCTGGAACACATACATGTCCAAGATACATCTCATAAAGGTTGCACAGACTGAAATCCCACCTGAATCCATATACACAGATTATGCACTGTCCGGTTATGGCTGCCTGAAGCATCCGTGCCGTTGACACGCCCATCACGAAACTATACGTTTTAATGCCTCTTCGTAACGGATGGTCGTCCTGGCGACGATTTCGTCAGGCAGTTCAGGAGCCGGGGGCTGCTTGTTCCATGTGATGGACTCCAGATAATCTCTGACAAACTGCTTGTCAAAACTGGCCTGGGGTCTCCCGGCCTCATATTCATCCGCAGGCCAGAACCTTGATGAATCCGGGGTCAAAACCTCATCTATCAGGATAATCTCTCCGTCCACCATGCCAAACTCGAATTTGGTATCAGCTATTATTACACCACGGTCTCTGGCATAGCCCGCTGCCTCCCTGTAGAGATTCAGGCTGATATCTCTGACCTTTTCGGCGGTATCCCCCTCCATCAGCCCCTTGGCATGGTCAAAACTGATATTCTCATCATGGGCACCCGCCGCCGCCTTGGTGGATGGAGTAAATATGGGTTCAGGCAGCTGCTGTGATTCAAGTATCCCGTCAGGCAGTCTGATTCCACAGACTGAACCCGTCAGCTGGTAGTCCTTCCAGCCTGAACCAGTGATATACCCCCTGACTATGCATTCTATAGGTAGAGGAGCGGCCTTTCTCACCAGCATACTTCTGCCTGCAAGGACATCTGAATAGGCTTTCAGATCATCAGGATACTCATGAATATCTGCTGAGATAAGATGATTGTCCACTATATCCTTGAGCTTCTCAAACCAGAACAGCGACATCTGAGTCAGAATTCTTCCCTTTTCAGGAATTGGTGTCGGAAGGACCACATCAAAGGCTGAGAGCCTGTCAGTAGCCACTATAAGTAGTTTGTCGTCTATCTCATAGACGTCCCTTACCTTGCCCCTGTGCAGCAGTTTTATTCCCTGAAAATCTGTTTCATAGACTGTCATCATTCCTCCATTACCTGATAGTGTAGATTTCGTCTCGGATCATTCGGCACGCAAGTCTGCCGGAGATGCACAGGGGAAGAGGTACTGGTACATGCCCCGGCACTTCATACCCCCTGACAGCGCGGCAGATCTGGTGGGACTGCACCACCCTGCGGC
>DTYO01000133.1 GCA_012961845.1 Thermodesulfobacteriaceae bacterium | reverse complement strand
TTCTTTCATTCACCGTGCAGGATTCAGGTTATTGTGTATTATGGTCATCCTGTCTGGATAGATTCCGCAGAATCAGCTGATGTCTTTCCAGAATTTTATCCCAAAGGTTCCAGACAATGCGCGAGAAGATAAAAAAGACCGTTCATGATGCCTTCAACACGGCTGTCTCCAAGGGCCTGCTCCCTGAAATGGAGATTCCGTCTGCACATCAGGTTTCCCCGCCCAGACAGAAAAATCACGGAGATTTTTCAAGCAACATAGCCCTCATCAGTGCTTCTGCAGCCGGCCGGCCTCCAAGGCAGATAGCCGAACAAATCAGCAGTCTGCTGAAAGACGATCCCCTGTTTGAGAAGATAGAGATTGCAGGCCCTGGATTTATCAATTTCTTTGTTTCACGATCCTGGTGGCAGAACAACCTGCTTACGATCTGCAATGCCGGTGACGCCTACGGCGAAAGCAATGCCGGCCGTGGCATACGTGTACAGGTGGAATTTGTGAGCGCCAACCCCACCGGCCCACTTCACGTGGGCCATGGACGGGGAGCCGCTGTGGGAGATTCGCTAGCCAGAGTCCTCAGGGCCGCCGGTTTCGATGTAGATACCGAATACTACATAAATGACGTGGGAAACCAGATGAGGACCCTAGGAAAATCGGTTTATCTAAGGTATCAGGAATATCACGGCGTGGAAATCAGCTTCCCTGAAGACCACTACCAGGGCGCCTATATCAGGGACATCGCCAGGGAAATAGCGGAAAGAGAAGGCGACAGGTACCTTGATGCATCAGAAACCCAGTGGCTTCCTGTCTTCAGGGATACCGCTGTCAAGGCTATATCGTCAGGGATACGGAGAGACCTAGCCGATTTCGATGTCCATTTCGACCACTGGTTCAGTGAAAGAGTTCTTTACCGTAATAACCTCGTGGAAAAAACCATTTCAGAACTCCAGACCAAGGGCTTCATATATGAAAAAGACGGAGCTCTATGGTTCCGAACTACTGAGTTCAATGATGAGAAAGACAGAGTGGTAAAACGGTCCAACGGGGTGCTGACCTATTTTGCATCGGACATTGCATATCACAGGCACAAACTGGACAGGGGCTATGATATTCTGGTAGATATTTGGGGAGCTGACCACCATGGCTACGTGCCGAGAGTCAGGGCCGCCCTGAAGGCCATGGGCCATCCGCCCGACAGGCTGCGGGTACTCCTTGTCCAGCTGGTAAATCTGATGGAGGCTGGAAAACCAAAGGCCATGTCCACCAGGGCCGGAGAATTCGTAACCCTCAGAGAAGTCCTGAATGACGTAGGCAGTGATGCCGCCAGGTTCATGTTCCTGACCAGAAGGTGCGACAGCCACCTAGACTTCGATCTTGAACTTGCAAGAAAGCAGAGCCAGGAAAACCCCGTTTACTATGTCCAGTATGCCCATGCCCGCCTGGCCAGCGTCCTGCGCACGGCCAAAGAGCAGGAAGTAGACCTGTGGGAACCAGACCAGGTGGACCTGTCTCTGCTGGATACCGATGAGGAAACAGACATCCTGAAACAAGCGGAGGCCTTTCCCGGCCTTATAGCCGACAGCGCTCTTGCACTTGAACCTCATAGAATCAGTTATTATCTTTCTAATCTGGCAGGGCATTTGCATAGTTATTATAATAAATGCAGGTTTATCTCCGAAGATCAGGATCTCACTCAGGCTAGGCTGCTCCTGGCCCGGGTCATGAAGAGGATCTTCCGCAAAGGGCTGAATCTGCTGGGGGTATCGGCACCAGAAAAAATGTAGCGGAACCGGCTGTATTGCGCCTGTTGTACCGCTCTGCAGGGAATTCCGCGTAATAGATAGTGCGTCTTTGTCCCAGCCAGCCTGTATCTGCTGCACCGTACATCCGGATGCAGGCCTTCGGATACAAGTTCCAGCAAGATAAAACAAAGCATTGGCAGGTCCTTGAATTAAAGGGACAGGCCTGCACCTGAATTTCGAATTATTGTGAGGTCCACTGATGGCCAAGACAAAAAAGAAGCAGAAGAAAATACAGTTCCAGATGGGATGGGGCGGGCTCATGGCCCTCACGGTATCCACAGTCTGTGTGTTGCTGTGGATATTTATCTTTGGCTTCTGGACCGGTCAGAAGCTGATAAGCCGCAAGACTCCACCTGCGCAGGAGTCTGTATTGACGGCAAAGGTCTCTCCTGAAGTCAAAATCTTGACGAATCCGGCCCTGGATTCTCAGAAGACGGAAGAGTTATCAGAAAGGCCGGGGAAGGACATCAGACCAGGCGGCTCAGCCGACAGAAAAATTTCTGAGGCTCAGGCAGAAAAAAAACCGGCTGAAGCCCGGAAGAAAACCAGTACCCAGGAGAAAAAACCGGCTGCGGCAGAAAAAACCAGGGCCACCCCAAGGAAAACAGCATCTAAAGCAGAAAAACAGGCAACAAAGCCCGGGGGAAAGACCAGATATTTTGCGCTGCAGATTGCGTCTTACAGAGAAAAAAACCGGGCAGACAGAGAGGCGGCCAGATGGAAGAAAAAGGGATATACCACCATGGTCAAAAAAGCCTATCTCGGAAAACAGAAAGGTACATGGTACAGGGTCTACCTGGGACACATGAAATCTGAACGGGAAGCCAAAAGACTTGCCAGAAGACTTGCCAGCAATCAGGGAATCAAGTCCTACGTTGTATCTCTCCGGGATTAGCAGGTGTCTGTTCGCAGCTGGTTTTTCCGACAGATTCGGAACAGACCAGCCGCACATCCTCTGCTGGACAGCGTATTCAAACCAATCAATGATTCGCAAGGCCAGAATTTCAGATATCAAGGCAATCCATGCGTTGCTGACGCATTTCGCGGAAAAGAGTCTGCTGCTGCCTAGATCACTCAGCGAACTCTATGGCCAGCTCCGGGATTACACTGTTATCGAAACACCCGAAGGTGACATAGCCGGAGTGGCGGCCCTGAACGTCTGCTGGGACAACCTGGCTGAAATCAGGTCATTGGCCGTAGCCGGAGAATATCAGAAAGAAGGTATGGGCACGCGCCTGGTAGAACACTGCCTTTCAGAAGCAGTCACCCTTGGGATATACAGGGTATTCACCCTGACATACCAGCCCGATTTTTTCCGGAAACTGGGCTTCCATCAGGTTGACAAGAGCATACTGCCTCACAAAGTATGGGCAGACTGTGTCAAATGTCCCAAATTCCCTGACTGCGACGAGACCGCAATGCTGCTGGAGTTATGACTATTATGATAGGCAATATCCTTACAAAGGTATTTGGAACCAAATTCGACCGGGAAATAAAAAAAATAAAACCCCTGGTCGATCAGATCAACGCCTTGGAACCGGACATTAAGAAACTGTCCGACGACGATCTCAAGGGCAGGACACCTCTGTTCAGAGAACGTATCGAAAAGGGAGAACCCCTCGACAGCCTGCTTCCCGAGGCTTTTGCAGTTACCAGGGAGACTGCCAGGAGGGTCCTGGGCATGAAGCCCTATGACGTCCAGCTCATGGGCGGCATAATACTTCATCAGGGCAAAATAGCCGAGATGAAGACCGGTGAAGGTAAAACCCTTGTAGCCACCATGCCCGTATATCTGAACGCCCTCGCAGGCAGAGGAGTCCACGTAGTCACTGTCAATGACTACCTTGCAGGCAGAGATGCAGAGTGGATGGGACAGGTTTACAAATTCATGGGATTGAACGTGGGTATAATCGTTCACGGCCTCGACGACAGGGAACGTAAGGCTGCATATGACGCTGACATCACGTACGGCACGAATAACGAGTTCGGATTTGACTATCTCAGGGACAACATGAAATATTCCCTGGACGACATGGTCCAGAGGGAATTTTATTATGCCATTGTGGACGAAGTGGACAGCATCCTGATCGACGAGGCCAGGACACCGCTGATCATATCGGGGCCATCCGAGGACTCCACAGATCTGTACTACCGCGTAAACAGCATCATACCCAGTCTGAAAAAGGACCTGCACTATACTGTCGACGAAAAGGCCAGGTCCGCCGCCCTGACAGACGAGGGCGTGGCAAAATGTGAAAAACTGCTGGGTATCGAAAATCTCTATGACCCCACGCAGGCCGAGATACTCCACCATGTACAGCAGGGACTGAAAGCACATGCACTGTTCAAGAGAGACGTGGACTACATAGTCAAGGAAGGCCAGGTCGTTATCGTCGACGAATTCACCGGCAGGCTCATGCCCGGCCGGCGATACAGCGACGGGCTGCACCAGGCTCTCGAGGCAAAAGAGGGGGTTAGGATCGAGAGTGAAAACCAGACCCTTGCCTCAATAACCTTTCAGAACTATTTCCGCATGTATGAAAAACTGGCAGGCATGACAGGTACGGCCGAGACTGAAGCAGCCGAGTTCCAGAAAATATACAACCTGGAAGTGGTAGTAATCCCTACTCATATGCCCATGATCCGTGAAGATTTCCCGGATGTCGTGTTTAAGACCGAACGGGAAAAGTATGTAGCTGCCGCCCGAGAAATAGAAGCCCTTAACAGGCAGGGGCGCCCGGTGCTGGTGGGCACCACCAGTGTGGAAAAATCCGAACTTCTCTCCAAGATGCTCAAACGCAAGAGCATCAGACACGAGGTATTGAACGCCAAGCACCACGAGAGGGAAGCGGAAATAGTGGCTCATGCAGGAGAGCCCGGGAGGGTCACCATTGCCACCAATATGGCCGGCAGGGGAACCGACATCGTACTCGGGGAAGGAGTCCCCGAACTGGGCGGACTGCACATACTCAGCACCGAGCGCCATGAATCGAGACGCATAGACAACCAGCTCAGAGGACGCTCCGGCAGACAGGGAGACCCTGGCTCTTCCAGGTTTTATCTATCACTTGAAGACGACCTGCTCCGGATATTCGGATCGGATCGCATCTCCGGCCTGATGGACAAGCTGGGCATGGAGGAAGGTGAACCCATAGAGCACAAGATGCTCTCCAAGGCGATAGAAAACGCCCAGCGCAAAGTAGAGGCCCACAACTTCGAGATCAGGAAACACCTCCTGGAATATGACGATGTCATGAACAAGCAGAGGGAGGTCATCTACAACCAGAGAAGGCAGATCATGGCCGGAGACAATCTCCGCGAAGTCGTATACGACTTTATCAGGGAAATAGCGGCCGAACTGGTCAGAACATATACTGAAGAAAAGACCCATCCCAGCGAATGGGACTGGAAGGCCCTGAAAGACCGGCTCGTGGGCCAGTTCGGCATTCGGCTGGATATCACGCCTGATCAGCGGGAAGAAATCAAGCAGTCCGACCTGGAAGACATAATCGTGGATGCGGCCAGGGCCGCCTATGATTCCCAGGTGGCGAGATTCACTGAAAATGACATGGCCCATGTAGAACGATTCGTCATTCTCCAGACCCTGGACAACCTGTGGAAAGACCATCTCCTCTCCATGGACCACCTGCGAGACGGCATCGGGCTCAGGGGATACGGGCAAAAGGACCCCCTGCAGGAATACAAGCGCGAGGGATTCGACATGTTCATGGCCATGATCCAGCGCTTCCGGGAGGAGAGTGTAAGCTTACTGCTCCGGATCCGTCCCATGAGCACTACTGATACAGAGAAGCTGGAGGCCAGCCGCAAGAGACAGCAGGAAAAGATGAACCTCAGCCACGGTGAGGGGGATGACAAAAAGAAACCTGTAAAACGGACGGGCAGAAAGGTCGGAAGGAATGCTCCCTGTCCGTGCGGAAGCGGGAAAAAGTATAAGAAGTGCTGCGGCAGATAGATACCAGATAAAAACCATGACACAGAAGACAACAGTCCGGGGTTTCAGGGCCTCGGCCGTGAAAGCCGGCATCAAATACAGGAACCGACTTGATCTCGGCCTGCTGGTCAGTACCTCCGCCGCCGCCATTGCCGGGGTATTCACCAGGAACCAGGTTAAGGCCGCTCCTGTCATGGCAGGAATCGAAAGACTGAAAAACGGACCCCCCTTCATAAGGGCTGTCCTTGTCAACAGCGGCAATGCCAATGCCTGCACCGGACCCAGGGGCCTGGCAGACCTGCACACCCTGTGCAGTCGGCTGGCAGAAGAAATGGATATTGATCCCAGCGAAGTTCTCATGTGCTCTACTGGGGTAATCGGGGAACCTCTGCCGGTGGATACCATGCTCCAGGCAATCGCTCCACTGGTTTCCGGCCTCTCCAGGACCGGCATCGACTCCGTTGCGGAGGCCATCATGACTACCGATACAGTGCCGAAAATCTGCACGAAAACCGTTACCATGGGAGACAGCAACATAACCATGGCAGGGATCGCTAAAGGGGCCGGCATGATCGCCCCGACCATGGATCCGCCTCATGCAACCATGCTTTCCTTCATAATGTGTGATGCCAGGGTCAACCCCGTCTGGTGGCAGGAGGCTCTGGAACGAGCAGTAGAGAGCTCTTTCAACCGCATCACCATAGACGGCGACACCAGCACCAACGACACGGTTCTGGCCTTGGCAGGCGGATTGGCAAAAAACAAAACCGTATGCGGAGGATCAGAAGGTGATCTCCTGGAAGACGCCTTGGCAGATCTGACACAGGACCTTGCCTCCCGGATAGTAAAGGACGGCGAAGGGGTCACCAAGTGTGTGACTATTCGGATTACTGGGGCGGAAAACAGGGATCAGGCCATGGCTGTTGCACGCACCGTGGCGGATTCTCCCCTGGTTAAAACTGCTTTTTTCGGGGAAGACCCCAACTGGGGAAGGATCCTGGCTGCTGCCGGGCGGGCGGGTGTGCCAATCCGTCAGGAGCTGCTGACACTCCGCATCAATGAAATCGAAATCGTTAAAAACGGTGTGGGAACAGGCAGGGAAGCAGAATGCGCGGCCGGAACTGCGATGAAAAAAGATGAATTCAGCGTAACCCTTGACCTGGGGGCAGGAAGAGCAGAGGCAGACATGCTCACGTGCGACCTGTCAGATGAATATATCCACATAAACGCCGACTACCGTACATGAACCCTTCACCCCGGACTATTCGCTCCAAAATCCGAACAAATTCTGATCAACTGTAAGTTACAGCACGTTGCATAAAATGCCGTGAGTCAAAAACTGCGCCAAAAAGGTGCAGCGAATT
>DTYO01000132.1 GCA_012961845.1 Thermodesulfobacteriaceae bacterium | reverse complement strand
TAACCAAAAGGTCCTTTCAAAACTGCCGGAAATGTTCATCAGTTGAAGCTGCATAATCCTGGCTGAAGATACACAGTTAGAGGTTTCAGGACCTGTCACGAAATTTATACCACAGTTTCAGGACCTTTCTTACGTATTTCCGCGTCTCGTCAAATGGAGGAATGCCGTTGTGTTTTTCCACTGCGCCCGGACCTGCATTGTAGGCGGCAATCGCCAAAACGACATTGCCGTTGAAACGTTTCAGCATCCGCCGCAGGTATTTCGCCCCCCCCCAGATGTTGGCCTTTGGATTAAATGGATTGCTGACCTTCAGTTCCAAGGCGGTGCCGGGCATCAGCTGCATGAGGCCCATGGCGCCCTGCCTGGAATATGCAAAAACGTCTCCGTGGGACTCAGTATAAATTATGGCCCTGATCAGATCAGGGTCTATCCCGTGATACTTCCCTGCTTCCCGTATTATCCTAGTGTAGTCCGCCTGTCTGGCCGCAGGCCGTATCTTTTTTTTGTACCGGGCCGGACTGGAAATCCTCTGATGTTTCTCTGAACTGCCGTAAGATGGAAAAGCAATATTCGTATACCAGACGTGGCCCTCGGAATCCACATAGGAATAGACGGCGCCGCACCGTGCCGGAATCGGACACAAGATCACAGTCAGCACCAATAAGATACTCGACAGTTTGCCGGCATACTGCACTGCGTTCTGAATAGAGGCCATTATTCATATTTTCGGCAGGTCCTCACCGGAATCTGAAGAAAGTCTGATTTTTCCAGATTTTCATGGAACACCGCAGAAGCTGGATATACCCCGTAAATAACCAGGGGGAACCTCATTCAACGGCTGCGCCGGTAGTCCTGTGCAGATCCTTCCACCTGATGAGCCCATGGGCGGGAAAGCTCGCTCATACCGTATGTCCGATGTATTTTTTGACAAGTCCTGTCTGTGCCGATAATTAAAAGACAACCACGAACACTACCGGTTTCAACATGTTGCTGTGGACATGAAACTCGGCGACAACACCAGGCAATCGAAGCATCATGACTGAAAAAGGTCTGCCGTTTAAAGCCCAAGACCGTACAATTTCACCAGATAGGCCAGGTTATCATAGGGCTTGAACCACCAAAGTATGTCGGCCCCCATTCCCACCGGCACTTCCGGCAGACCTGGGAATCGAACAATCCAGGTTCATGAATCAGGAAGAATTATTTGAAGAAATACCTGTTCTCGACGATTCTGCAGTACTCAAAATAAGTAAGGATGCCATGAAGGTCCTTATTACCCTGTATGACAGGGCCATGAACTTTCAGATCATGAAAGAGCTGAGTGAGGAACTCGACCAGGCCGGAATCACCCACGGCATCCTGACCGTACCGGAACCGGAGGGCGAAGACTGGGTCATCGCCAGGGGTACGCCGCCGGTAGATGGAAAGGACTCTAGGATAGAGTTCGTATTTGATACCCGGGAAAAAGAGTCCAATGAACCTGCACACCGCTCCGATGAATCATGCTTCAGCAATGCACTGTATTCCGATCCCAAACTCCTGAACACTGTGATCAACGTGCGCAAAGGGGGAGTCTTGGCAAGGAAAATCCCGCCTGTTCCAGGAAAACCTGGAATGAATGTTTTCGGAGAAACGATACCTGAACGGCGGGGGAGGGGGGTAGCCTTTAAATTTGGAGAAGGTGTAGAGATTTCCAGGGACAACCAGTTGCTTCTGGCCGTTCGCGACGGAAAAATTGACTTGTCCCGGGAAACAGTTTCTGTAGTCGATCGCTGGTCACTGGACGGCCATGTAGATGCGTCCACCGGGCATATCGTTTTCTGGGGAAAAGAACTGACAATCAAAGGCTCGGTGGAAAGCGGATTCAGGGTTGCGGCAGAGGGCAGTATAGTCATCCATGGGAACATCGAAGACGCAGCATCAGTAACTGCAGGAGGCAATCTCACTGTGATCGGGCTAATAAGGTCTTCAGCCACCACAGTGGAAGTCCAGGGAGACATGCAGTGTAAGGCCATCGAATATTCAAGGGTCAAGGTGGGCGGTGACCTGGAAGTCAGGGACTATCTGCTGGATGCCTCATGCAGTGTAAGAGGGCACGTATGGATAGTAGAGGGCAAGGGGCTGGTTGCCGGTGGAAGTATTCTGGCCGGCCGTTCCATGGCGGCCAACATAGTCGGAACCAGGGCAAACGTGCGTACGTTTATCCACACGGGTCACGATCCAATGTTAAGAGAAAGATACGAGAATACCGTGGGTGAAATAGAAAGGCTTAGCCGCAAATTAGACTCAGTGAAGGCCGGGTTGAACAGGATCCGGGCCCTGGACTCCGAAGGTGCCCTGGATGAAAGGAAAACTTCCATCAGGGACAGGCTCGAAGAGGCTATGCACAGCATGGAAAGAAGAATCCGGATGTTGCAGGAACAAGCATGTGAAATGGAAGGACACCTCGGCCAGATGCATAAATCGGTCGTCCAGATATTCAAGAAGGCCTATCCCAACACCGTAGTCAGCATCGACAATTCTTCTCGAACTGTCGTCAGAGAATTAAGAAAGATCCGCTTCGAGTTTCAGCAGGGAGAAATAACAGCAACTCATATCTGATGCACCTTCTCACAGGGCAAGGCATCTGCTTCGCTGACGGACGGCTGAGATACAGACGTTCGCCCTGCCCCGCCCCGAGCCTGTCCACTGAGCCAGGATTCAGTTTTTTCCCTTTTTGACCGCAATACAACCTGAAAAGGACTTGGCAAATATGGACTGTTGTGATACATCAAGGATCCAGACGATTGTTGTCTATCATTAAATCCTTAATTATTTTCACAATCTTTTCAGGCTGGCGTGAAGATCTTTTCATAGACAGTAAGCACTGAATCCGAATTACAGAATCTAAATTAATCAAGGGAGGAAATCAAAATGGCCGTTTACGTTTTAGGACACAAAAGCCCGGATACCGACTCTGTCACTGCTGCAATAGCATTTGCTGAACTGCAGAAACAGCTGGGAGTAGATGCCGTTCCATGCATGCAGGGAGAACTCAACCCTGAAACAGAAGCGGTATTGAAAAAATTTGGTTTTGATCCGCCTGAAATCCGCACGGACGTTACAGGTGAACAGTATATGCTGGTGGATCACAGCGATATTAAGCAGGCTCCGGACAACTG
>DTYO01000131.1 GCA_012961845.1 Thermodesulfobacteriaceae bacterium | reverse complement strand
GGTACCGGAAAGGAACTGGTGGCAAGGGCCATACACTTTCACAGCCAGAGAAACAAAAGGCCTTTTGTGGCCATAAACTGTGCTGCAATACCCGACACTCTGCTGGAGGACGAACTTTTTGGCCATGTCAAGGGAGCTTACACAAGTGCTGTCACCAGCAAAGAAGGGCTTTTCAGGATGGCTCATAGAGGAACGCTTTTCCTTGACGAAGTCGGAGAGATGAACGAGGCCATGCAGGCCAAGCTCCTACGGGTCATAGAGACAGGGGAGGTCAAACCTCTGGGCAGCGACAAGGTCCATACCGTGGATATCAGACTTATTGTTGCCACCAAGAGAGATCTCAAGGAAATGGTCAAGGATGGCCGGTTCAGGGAAGATCTCTATTACCGTATTCATGTGGTGCCCATCGTGATTCCTCCACTACGGGAGAGACCTGATGATATTTTGCTTCTTATGCAGCACTTTTTCCGGAAATACGGTGCCAAGATGGGAAGAGAGATAAAGAAGATTGACGGAGCTGTGATCGATGGTTTTATGCAGTACAACTGGCCTGGCAATGTGCGAGAACTTGAAAATGTCGTAGAGTATCTCGTAGCGATTTCTTCCACCGATACCATTACAGAGGATATGTGTGCAAGTACGGTGATCGCTGACAGCGGATGGGAATTCAAGGATGTTCCGCTGAGAGAGGCAAAGGATCAGTTTGTCGTGAAATATCTGGACAACCTGTTCAGAAAAACCAGAGGAAACATAAGCCAGGCGGCCAAACATGCCGGCTATTACCGGGCCGACTTTTACAAGCTGTTCCAGAAATACGGTATGGACCCGAAAACATACCGGCGCAGGAAAAAACTTGTAAGAACCGATAAGATAGCCGAGGCCAAATAAAAGACTGCTGAAGACAGGGCGGCGTGTTTCTGGTTCCGTGGTGTGTCCAGGCCTTCAGACAGCGGGCGTTTCGAGAACATGTGCGGCCCTTGCCCATTCAAGACATGAAGATGACAAGAGATATGCCCATAAACGCATATGCCGATCATTCGGATCAACAGCCTGAGCGCAGCGACTCCGACATGCTGCTGTCTGCCATTCTGGAAGCTACTGCAGACGGGATACTGGTGGTGGATAGCAGAGGACAGGTTTTGAAGGCCAACAGACGTTTTCTGGACATGTGGCGGATCCCTGACAGTCTGATGTCGGAAGAAGACGATAATGCAATGCTTTCTTTTGCAGCCGGTCATCTGCTGGAACCTGAAAGATTTCTGGCAAGAGTCAAAGAACTTTATAAATCTTCGCGGGAAAGGTTTGGTGTCCTGAATTTTAAAGACGGTCGTATCTTTGAACGTTATTCCAGACCGCTAATTGTTGACGGGCAGTTAGCTGGCGGGGTGTGGATCTTCCGTGATGTCACCAAAAGAAAACGAATGGAGCGGCGTCTCCAGCGGATCTCTGCCGATCTGGAAAAAAAGGTTTCTGAGCGCACCGTGGAACTGGCAAGGGCCAATGATGCTCTCAAGGTACTTCTTCAGCAGAATGCTGAAGCGAAAGCCGAGCTTGAAAGAAGGGTCCTTGAGAACATCAATATGTTTATACTTCCACAGATTGAAGCTCTTGAAAAATTGATATCCGGCGATAAGCTCAGGTCTTATCTGAACATTCTGAGAACAAACCTGGACCTGATTACCTCATCTTTTTCAGAACAACTGTCTCTGAACAACCTGGGTCGGCTGACTCCCAGGGAAATGCAGATAGCCAACTTTGTCAGGCACGGAAATAGCAGCAAAGAGATTGCAGATCTTCTGGGCCTGTCGGTTCGTACTGTGGAATCTTATAGAGATAGCCTCAGGAAAAAGCTTGGACTCAAGAACAAGAAAGTTAACTTGAGATCATATCTCCTTTCTCTTCGATAGTATTATTTCTTAATAATCCTCCGTGGAAATACAGTATTTTTACCGTAGAATTTTTGGGGGAATTGTTCCGATAATAACAAAAAGCAGGATCCGGTCTGGCGACCATGGCCTGAGAAACGGCCATGAACACAGACAGGATTTGTGCTGTAGACATATGTTGATTATTTGGTTTTTTTCAGATGGGAACCTCTAAAAATTAGATTTTTTGTTCGAGGACAATG
>DTYO01000130.1 GCA_012961845.1 Thermodesulfobacteriaceae bacterium | reverse complement strand
GGCAAGGAGGAGAGGATGCACTCCTGCTGCATCTATTGCGTGAACGGCCCTCAGGCCCGAAATTTCTCTGGGCACCATGGGTGCTGTTATTTCATGGATCAACCTTCCGAAAGAGGTGTCCTCCTGGGGAGGCCGTCCCACCACGGTGAAGGGCCAAACCGCATCCTTCCTGTGGTAGACGGCCTTTACATCCAGGACCGGAAAGTCGTGTACTAGGCTGTAATAACCCAGATGGTCTCCGAACGGCCCTTCCGGTTTGGTCTTTTCGGGTTCTACCGTCCCCAATATGCAGAAATCGGCATCGGCAGAGATTACGAATCCATTTTTTCTCACATATCTGAAACGCCTCCTGCCCAGCATTCCCGCAAAGATCAGCTCTGTCAGCCCTTCGGGCAGCGGCATTACAGCGGCAAGTGTGTGTGCAGGCGGCCCCCCCACGAAGACACTGACTCTCAAGGACTCATTTCTGGCGATTGCCACGGCGTGATGGACACCTATTCCTCTGTGAATCTGATAGTGCAGCCCTGCCTCCGTGTCGGTTTCATAATCGTTCCCAGCCATCTGTATCCGGTACATGCCCAGATTGGAATTCATTACTCCGCCTTTCATAGGATCCTCCGAGTATACCTGAGGAAGGGTAATGAAAGGACCGCCGTCTCCGGGCCAACACCTTATACGGGGCAGCCGGCTGATGGAAGACGTGCAAGCAAGGACAGGAGCCTTTGCGACTCTCCTAGGGAAGGATCTGATTCCAGTAAAGGGGACAGAGGCAAATCTGAGAGGTGAACGAAAAAAATCTGACGGATCGGCCTTCAGCTGTACTATCTTTTTTACATCTTCAAGAGTGTCCCGAAAGATGAAACGGCATCGCTCCATGGTGCCGAAAAGGTTTGACACGGCCCTGAAGCCGCAGCCCCTTATGTGTTCGAAGAAAAGGGCAGGACCTCCTGAATCATACACCCTGCGCTGGATTTCGGCCATCTCCAGATCAGGATCCACCTCTTCCGTCACCCTCACCAGATGACCGTTTTTCTCCAAGTCTGAAATACACTCAGACAGACTTCTGTATCCCATAGGGGAAGACTACGCTACTTAATCCGTTTAGTAAACTGAAACCCCGGTCCATGGATTTTATCTGAGTATATATAGGATCTGCGCATCGCTTTCGACCTCCTGACTGCTTCCGAGTAGCATATACATGCCTGAATCCAGGAACCTGAGCAGCTTGCGCTGAAGGCAGGTCTCCTATTTCATCCATTAAAAGTGTTCCGGCTGACACAGCCGCTACTAGGCCCTTCCTGTTTTCACCTGCGCTTTTAAAGCTGCCTTTCAGATGGCCGGAAAATATTGAATCTGCCAATTCTTCAGGGATGCTAGCGCAATTGATGCCGATAAACTGCCTTCTTCCGCTGTGCTCATAAATATATCTGGCGCTAACTTCCTTGCCGGTGCCGGTAGCACCGGTAATCAGCACAGGGAAGGGACACGGCTATCCTGTCTGCCACGGTCAGTACTTCCTTCATGCCACCGGACTCCGCCACCAGTCCCTGCCTGCCGGCAGACGCAAGCAGATCCTTGAAACGCTGGGTGAGCACCTCCAGATCCACAGGTTTTCCCAGAAAGTTGTCTGCACCCAGCTTTTGAATACCTTGACCGCTCTCTGAATGGTGGCATGGGCAGTTACAACGATAATTGCATACACAGGATTTATTTACCTTGCGGATTCTATGACATCGAGTCCGTCTTCATCAGGCAGCTGGAGATTCAGCAGGATTCCATGATCCCCGGGCAGATGCTTCATGGCCTTTGCCAGACCTGCCGCAAGACGGGTTTCAAACTGCCCGGAAAGTGTTTCCTGAAACAGCCCCACAGTTTCACATGGTCTTCGACTACAAGAATCCGCTGTCTCAGTGCTGATCATTCATAAATGCCGGCAGACTGCCGGCCGCGGTCTAAACCCCTCATGTACCTCCAAAGCCTACTGTGCAACTGTCTCCTTCCACTATCACCGGCACCTTTCTCATTCCTCCTGACGCCCTCAGCATTGCCTCCATTGCATCACTGCTGCCGATTACGTTTACATATTCCACATCATACCCCTGCTTCTCATACGACTTCCTGGCGTTGGTAGTAAAAGGACAGTTGTCTTTTCCATAGATCACTACTCGTTTCATAGGAACTGTTCCTCCTTAAGAATTGATGATAATTTCAGAAAATAATATAGCACGCATGGCACAGTGTCT
>DTYO01000129.1 GCA_012961845.1 Thermodesulfobacteriaceae bacterium | reverse complement strand
TATTCGGTTTGCGAGTTTGCCGAAGATGTAAAGCGGAGGGGGCGCATACGTACTCTGATACTTCAAACCCCTGACAATTCGGCAGATCTGTTGAAATCGTGTTCTCCACTTGCGGCTTCAAATGCAGAACACTTTTTTGTTGAATTCGCTGTACCTTTCTGGTGCAGTTCCTGACTCACTATATTTCATATAACATGCTGAAATTTATGCCAATTGGTATTTGTTCGGCTTTTGAAGCGAATAAGACGGGTTGAAATGCTGCCTTGAGAATGTCCGTCATGATATAAAACCTGATCCTTGGAGATATCGTAATCAGTTTTTCAAGGTCTTCTCCTCTTTTGGAGGAAAGCATGTTGACCATCACTTAATATACGCAGGGAGTATGTCTTCCAGATGATCCTCCAGGATCCAGTTGGCGAGTATCCATTTTTTCAGTTCGTCGCCTTCGGCCTTCATGCGGTCCATGTCAGCCAGTCTTCTCTCAATGGCCCGTTTCCAGTCCTTGAAACGGTTCTTGACCAAGGTTACGGGGGCATTTCTGTAGGGGTAGATATCTGTTGCGACGACGGGAATGCCCAGGATGCCGTATTCGAGTATCCTGAGGTTGCTTTTTGCCTCGTTGAATGGATTGATCTCCAGCGGTGCTACTGCCAGGTCCAGACCAAGTGAAGCCAGTTTTGCAGGATAAGCGTCTATAGCGACACCTTCATGATATTCTGAAATGTACGGTCTGATTTCATCAGGGCACATGCCCATGAATATCCACTCCACCCTGTCCGCCAGCTCTTTGACAACGTCTTTTATGACCAACAGATCTCCATAGTGAAAAACACTGCCTGCCCAGCCTACCCTGGGTTTTTCTTTCCTGTTTGCTCTGGTTTTCAGATTGCCCCATGCGGCGGACGAAATATAATTGGGAACTATACGTACGTTTTTGCACATGCCGGAATATGCCTTGGCAAGGGGCTTTGTGGAGACGATCATCCGATCGCAGTATTGCAAGGCCCGGCTTATTTGTTTCTTCATGTTTTTCCGGCCGATATTTTCAAAAGCCGGATTCTTGTATGGTATCTGGGAGAGCAGATCGTCGATTTCAAAGATGATGAGACCCTTGTGGTACTCTCTGATCAATTTGAGATAATCAATATTTTCATCTGACAGAGGGGTCTGGAACACTAGGGTGTCCGGTCTGTATTTTTCTAAGGCATTCGGAACAAGAAACTGTTCTGCCAGGTGGGTCAGGGCGAGCCCTTTCTCCTGCATGGTCAAAAGAGGGCGTCTGAGCCGATATTCTCCGGCTCCGTCTTTTGCTCTGGGATAGGCCCATATTCTGGGTGCGGAAAAAATCGCAGGGCTCCAGCCGGGGACTTCAGTTGTGTCAATGTCAAACCGCCTGCTGTCCAGTTCCAGATTGTAGTTGTATGCAGGGTCGCGGCACAGAACACCAAACCATCTGTCTACCAGGCTTTTTTTGTCCTTTTCAAACTGGATTCCTGCTTTTTCGGCCTTTTCAGGATCTTCAGCTTCCTTTTTCTGGGTGGCAGAAGTATGGTGAACAAGGGTGACATGGGGGGTCCATACGATCTTGTAGCCTGCTCTGCCAAGCTTCAGGCAGAAATCAACGTCACTGAAATTCAACTGATAATTTTCCTGATCCAATCCACCGACCCTGTCAAATGCCTCCCGTTTTACCAGCATGCAGGCTGCTGTTACCGCGCTGTAGTTCTGATCCACGTGAAGCCGGTTCATATAGCCTGATTCATCCAGGGAACAGCCGATAAATACATGTTCTGCAGATCCTCCCAGGCCTGCTACGACTCCTGCATGCTGTATGCGGCCATCAGGAAACAACAGCCTTGCACCAACCGCCCCGATTTCCTTTCTCCTGCAATAGGAGACCAGGATGTTCAGCCAGTTTTTCTGGATGATTTCGGTGTCGTTGTTCAGAAGGAGCAGGTAATCGCCTGTGGCATAATGAGACGCAATATTGTTGGCTTCAGAATAATTGAACGGCTTGTGGTAGCTCAGAACTGTAACCTTGTCGGAGTAGGTTTCCTGGACTGCTTTCAGATATTCAATTGCATCTGGATCATCTGATTCATTGTCTACGACAATGATTTCATAGTTTTCATATATGGTTTGTTGAAAAAGAGAGGTGAGGCATCGTTTCAGCAACCCCACCTGGTTCTTTGTAGGTATTATGATGCTTACTCTGGGTGCATTGTTATAATCATAGATACACCTGTATGTGCCCGGCTGGCTGCCGTCAACCACCCGGGCTCTCAGGCCGTTTCTGTTCAAGTGGTTCTGGATTGCAAGTTTTGATGCGATTTTTTTCAGTTCTGTCTCTTCCGGTGACACAAATTCCTTTTCCCTCAGAGAAAACAATATATCTTCTATATGACGAGATTCTTCTTCAGTAACCGCATCGTAAACACGTAAGATCAAATCGTAGGTCTCGCTTGATTTCAGCTTGGAATCAAAGCCTCCGATTGTCAGAAACAGTTCCTTTTTCACAAAGAAAGCCCTTTCTATGAAATCTGCAGAGCGCAACAGATCCAGGCTCATATACGGTTTGAAGTGAGGGAAAATCCGTTCTTTTCCAGAGAGCAGATCATGATCAGAGTATATGAATTTGCTGTCCGGATTTTTTTCAACGATGTTTGCCAACGACGCCAGGGCTTGAGGATGCAGGCAGTCGCCTGCACGCAGGAATACCAGCCAGTCGGATTTGTCTTCGATGATCCGTTGGTTGACCGTATCCCAGAAGTTATCTGGAGTCTGGATCCATGTCAGCTCTTCCTGGTCTTGAAAGATCCGGCTTACTGACGGCTGAGGAGACACAACTGACAATTTAAAATTGGAATAAAATTGTGTGGACAGACTGTCGAAAGTGTCAGCCAGTACAGAGCTGTCTGCCTCAGTATCCCATAGAAAGATGTGGACAGATGGGTATGTCTGCCAGTTGCCGGATTCATTTTGCCAGATCGCAGGACATGCTTTTTTTCTTATGAGCCACAACTCATAGTCTCTATTCCCACAGGAAGGATGGGCGAGGACAGAAGGTGTCCGTTTTTCTGCTATTTCGAGCAATATCTTCTTGAGAAGATCTATGTCGCTGATTCGGTTTACAGGATCAGGGGCGGTCATGGCCTCAATCAGCGGCGTGATTCTCCGGCAGTTAGGAGCCAATTGTTTGAGTAGCATGCCCATACTGTAGATGTCATCATGTACTCCGCTGGGGCACCTGCCCTCTGCACCCAGCCCTTCTGGTGTAATGGACGGCAGGTCACTGGCTACCGCCCACTGGAAATCTATTAGAACAGGCATATGGTCTCTGATCAGTAAATTGTCGGCCTTTATGTCGCGGTGCTGAATACCTGCATGTTTCAGTTCGGACAATATTTCCAAGCAATGGCCTGCAAAGACCAGAATGTCTTCTTCTGTCAATCCGACTGCGGTACTGATGTAATCATGGAGTGATACGCCCTCGATAAATTCTTCTTCAATGAGGGTAAAATTTCTCCCGATGAAAAGCGATTGTGGAACAGGAAAGTAAACAGAACTTCTTAGAATAGAAAGCAGGTAATATTCTCTCATGGAGAGATGGCCGGAGGCCAGCTTCAAAACGGTTTTTTTTCCTTGGTCCTCCACCAGGAACAGCTGGGACTCGAATGGTGTGGCACCAACTGTACACAGCCATCCCCGATAAAAGGGTTTCAATCCGGAATGAAATGTTTTGCAATATTGAAGCATGACAGCTGAGACATTGAAATATACTGAAAGATCGTCGGGTTTGACTATCTCATACGAGTTTTCTTTCAGAAAGGTGTTCAGGATGTCAAAAGCCGCCCGTATGGAGTAAAAAACGTCTGCCCCGGTATTGAGTCCGATGTGTTTGGCAAGTGCATGGAGCCTGACAGAGTAGTCTTCTGCAATTGCTGCCTTGTGAACAAGTGCGTGATAAAGAAGGGAATAAAAATGGTCTGTCTGTGACGGGACGTAGAAATTTCGAAATTTCCGGCGCGAGTTCAATATGCCTTTCTGCCACTTCTCATCATAATAATTGTCACCCACATACCTCAGATCAATGGGAACATGCCGGCCATTTATTGAGATTCTGAAATGTACCCTGTAATGATCCTGAAAAATTTTTTCAGCATTGAAAATATACACGGCACCATCCAGATCTGTTACTAGGAAGTCTATGTCGCCATGTGTCTCGCTGCGCCATTGTTCTGGAAGCGCATCGAAATTCCTCAAGATCACATATGGTATCGTATGATCCAGGACAAAGAAAAGCTCCTCAAATGATCTCCATCCATCTGATCCTGCAAGATCCCTGTCAAGTTTTCTGATACATCCATCCCAGTCGGGGCGGGCATCCTGTTCCAGATATTTTCCGGCCTGCTCCCCGAGCAACAGTGCCAGATCGTGGGAAAATTCTGACTGGTCGTTGGTGGCATGAATCTTGTGGCCGCCTCCGGTCCATTCTCTGTATGTGTTTTTTGAGTCAAACAGCCTGGTATTCAGCCATTTTAACCCTCCGGGCGTCTCGCGCCAATCATATCTGGGGATGAGGTCTTTGACTATGACCAGAAGAAATGGGTCTTTGCCTACATGTTTTTCCTTGAAGGAGCCTTCCGGCAGATTCTGCCCATAGAATCGGGTCATGTTTCTTGAGAAACTGGAATGGCTCCACGCCAGTTCAATGACGTCCAGGATTTTGAACTTTTCTCCTATATCAGCCAGAATTCTTTTTTCTGAAAACCGTGCTGCTGACCACAATATAAACAGGTGCAATTCTGGTTTCTTCATTTTGAAAGACCTCTTTAACAGTGATTTTATTCGATGGTTTCAGAAACATATGCAGCCGCAGACAATAACGTAGTCGGAGGCGAAAAGAGTCAAAAAAATAGGCTTTCCTGACATTCAGTGATCTAATAAAGACCAATAGATCCGGATTATTCGGTTTGCGAGTCTGCCGGAGATGCAGAGAGGAGGGATCGTGGACGTACTTTGGTACTTCAATGCCCTGACAACGCCGCGGATTCGCTGAAATCGCAGCCCTCTTGCGGCCTCAAACGCCAACATGTTTTCGTAGAATTCGCTGCACCTTTCCGGTGCGGTTTATGACTCACAATATTTTATGCAACCTGCTGTAATTTACATCAATCAACTTTTATTCGGCTTTTGAAGCGGGTAATCAAGGTTTGAGAGACAGTCCGTATTCAGGTATGGCCTGCCTAGGCGGCTTATTGATAATTGATAGAAGCAATAAATATACCAAACATGAAAGCAAAGGATAACAGGATGTTGCCTGGAGATCAGTTATGCCGGCGACAACATTTTGACATCTGGAAAAGATGGCTGTAGTGGTTCCGGCGGACCGGTAGGCACTGGATATCCTGGTTGTGCGCGTTATTTAAGTTGATTTTGGGTACTGCCGACCTAGAAGAACAAAGATGGAAATAACATGGGCCGGAAAGGAGGCGCGGAAGAAAAAGAATTTAACGGTCCGGAGAAATAATTAAGGAAAAAAGGGCACTGAGGCCCGAAAAAACAATGATTCAAGGAGGAATCGAACATGGCTATTGTAGTCAACACAAACATAGCTTCTCTAAACGCTCAGAGAAACCTATCAGGGACCAACAAGCTTCTTAACAGATCACTCCAGAGACTTTCTTCGGGTCTCCGTATCAACAGCGCCAAGGACGATGCCGCAGGGCTGGCAATATCTGACAGGATGAATGCCCAAGTCAGGGGCCTGAACCAGGCAGTCAGAAATGCCAATGACGGCATCTCCCTGGCTCAAACTGCGGAAGGAGCTCTCCAGGAGTCTACAAACATCCTGCAGAGAATCCGTGAATTGTCGGTGCAGTCAGCCAACGATACCAACACCGCATCCGATAGGGCCAGTCTCCAGAAGGAAGTAGCACAGCTCCAGGCGGAGTTGAACCGTATTGCAAATACCACCAGTTTCAATGGAAAGGTTCTCCTTGACGGCACCTTTGGAAACGCTAAGTTCCATGTCGGCTCAGAGGCCAACCAGGTGATCAATGTTACCATGGGTGATGCCAGAGGGACATCCATCGGGACCAACAGGCTGACCAACGAATACAATGCCGGTGGAATTGTCGCCGCATCAGGTTCAGTCAGTAACGGTATAGCCAGCGGAACACTTTCCATAAGCGGCAGCCTGGGGTCATCCAGTGTCTCATATGATGCAAACGCCTCAGCCCGTGATATTGCTGCCGCCATAAACAATGCGGCAGACTCAACAGGAGTGGAGGCAGCAGCAACAACCTATGCCAAAATAGATAATGTTTCCGGTCTTGCAACCAGCGGTTCCATATCACTTGAGATCTTTGGCCAGAACGAGACTTCTGGTATTACTGTCAGCGCCAATCTGACAGATGCAAGCGACCTGACCAACCTGGCAAAGGCAATAAATGACGTTTCAGGAAAGACCGGCATAACTGCCACTTTGAGTGACGAAAAGGATGCCATTCTGCTCGAGAATTCCGAGGGATACGATATCAGCATGACTTCTGGAGCTGGCTCTGCCACCTTCGAGCTTACAGGTATAAAGGAGTCCGGATCTCATGCCACAGGCGCTAATTTCTTTTCGAGCAGCTCCGAGGTAGGCAATGCGGTAAGCGTCACGGGAGGAAATTCCGCTACTGTTGCTGGTTCCATCGTATTTGATTCAGCAAAGTCCTATACAGTGACCGCAACTGCCGGGACTGATCTGTTCGACGACACCAACTCACATGCCGCGTCCCTCTCGGATGTGGGATCCGTTGACATCGGGAGTCAGACAGGGGCAAACAATGCAATAAACGTTATCGACAGTGCCCTGGCATTCATTGATGACCTCAGGGCTGATCTCGGTGCAGTTCAGAACCGTTTCGAATCCACCATAGCAAACCTCATGAATGTTTCCGAAAACATATCGGCAGCTAAGTCCAGGATAGTGGATGCCGACTTTGCAGTGGAGACAGCAAATCTCACCAAGGCCCAGATCCTGCAGCAGGCAGGTCTCGCAATGCTCGCACAGGCGAATACAGTGCCTCAGGCGGCGCTCAGTCTGCTTCAGTAGATTCAGGAGATAGTGACCGGGTGGAGAAGATTCGGGTGTCTTGTGTCTTTTCCGCCCGTCCTCGGTCTGATCGGGAGTGAATTATGGGTATAGGCGTTTCCGGGCTAATATCCGGACTGGATACTGAATCTATCATCGGCAAGTTGATGGAGCTTGAAAGGCGTCCCATCGTCTTGCTGCAGAAGAGAGAGGCCGAATTCCAGGCAAAAATCAGTGCCATGGGTACGCTTAAGGGCGCCCTGTCTGATTTTCAGGGTGCGGTGACTGCGCTCAAGGAGTCTGATGTTTTTTTTTCGTTCAAGGCGGTATCCGGCAGTGATGACGTGATATCCGTCACGGACTCAGCCGAGGCGCTTGCTGGGCGGTACAATGTGACAGTTAGTGGAATGGCTCAGGCTCAGCAGCTCAGAAGCTCGGCCTTTACCGGAAGCGATCAGACAGTAGGAACCGGAACAATGACCCTGCAGGTCGGATCGGATGCCGAGGTGGAAATAGCAATAGACTCAGATCACCAGACCCTGACAGGTATAGCGGACGCCATAAACGAAGCCGATGCCGGGGTGACGGCAGCGGTGATCCACGACGGCAGCGGCAATTACTATCTGACGCTGGTGAGCGGTAAGACTGGGAGCGACAATACTATCAGTTTTTCAGTAGATGATGATGACGGCAACAATAATGATTCCAGCGGGCTTTCAGGCCTGTACACGGATCCGGCTGCCGGGACTCTTGCCGAGACCCAGGAAGGAAAAAACGCTCAGCTCACGGTAAATGGAATCCAGGTGGAGAGGGCTGAGAACACAATCACAGACCTTATCCAGGGTGTAACCATGACTATCAATAAGGTCTCGTCGGAAACCGTCACCGTGAACGTGTCTCAGGATACCGCCGCCATCACAGGCAGGCTCAGGTCTTTTGTGGAGAAATTCAACGGTCTCATGGAGACACTGGACAAACTCCAGGCCTATGACCCGGAAACTGAAGCAGCCGGGAGTCTTATGGGCGACGGGGCAGCCAGACAGGTACAGTCACGTCTCAAAAGACTCATATATGCCCAGGTGGAAGATGTGGCAGGTGAGGTCAACAGTTTCAGCAGTCTGGGTGTGGAAATGGACCGGTACGGCAAGCTGAGCCTTGATGCGGGAAAATTTACAGAAGCTCTGGAGAATCATCAGGAAGACGTGATCAGTTTTTTTACACGGGATGATGATGGAAACAAGGGAATAGCGGTCAGGTTTGATGAGCTGTTGGACGGTTATCTCCAGAGCACAACCGGGGTTATCAGTTCAAGAGAAGAAGGACTGAAATCTTCCATAGAGCGGATAGAAGACCAGATGGAAAGGATCAATCTGAGGCTTTCCATGAGAGAAGAGAATCTGAGGCACCAGTTTGAGGCCCTGGAAACGCTTCTGTCGGATTTTCAGATAACGTCCGGGCAGCTGGAGCAGCAGCTTACTGCAATCGCAAATCTCAATGCAAGCATATCTAAAGGTAAATAAAGGAAGGAAGCCATCTGACAATGTATAACAGCCAGAGAATCGCATACTCAGCATATCAGAGAAATGATATCCTGAATCTGACACCTGGAGAAATAATTGCCCGTCTGTACATGGCCCTGGAAAGGGCGCTGATTTCCGCACGTGAAGATCTGGAGAAAGGAACTGCAGCGGCAAAGGGAGAAAATATAGGGAAGGCCGTGGCGATAATCGGCGAACTGCAGGCTTCCCTGAACATTGAAGAAGGAGGAGAGATAGCAGAACGGCTGCATGCCCTTTATTCCTATCTGATTTACGAGATTACCATGGCAAACCTGAAAAACGACGGTTCGAAACTGGATGATGTCATAAGAATAGTGGAACCCCTGGCGGAAGCCTGGATCACACTGGGTGACGGTGAAAGATACGGAAAAGGAATGGTGCACGACGACGGGGAACGCTGCCCGGAACAGCGGATTTTGAGTGCCGCTTTATGAAAACAGGATGGAACATTCAGATGAATACAACTGAAAGGAATAACCGCGCCGGGCCAGACCATAGGGCCTGGATATCTCTGTTGTACGAGAGACTGTTCAGCCAGACCCGCGACATTCTGCGATGCCTGGAGGGCAGTGAAGATCTGGAAGAGCTGGGCCCGCTCATGGCCGAACGCTGCAGGACCTTTCGGGCTGTCCGGGCAAACACTGGGGATGAACTTCCTCTGGGAATTGTCCCCATCATAGTCGGCATAAGAGATCTGGAAGAGAAATGTATTCAGGCGGCAACCGACAGGAGAGACGTGCTGACCAGGCGAATGGACCATGTCAGAAATGGCAGAAAAGTGATGAATGCCTATGGCAGGCAGATACCCAGACAGTAAATAATACCGTTGCCGGAGTCGATCCGGGCGACCGAAACGGATTCCCGAGGTTGCTGCAAACAGCAGCCCGCCGACTGAAGCAGATATGCAGGTAACCACGGTTGCTCGACAGGCAAGCGGTGCAGGATACTTTTATGTGTACCTTGAAAATCAGGAATTTTGTTCTGGAACAGGGCGTACAGGAAAAATAAAGCAGCATTCTGGTGATATTTCGAGGATTGTTTTTTTGCGTGCAACACACTTACGGGGCAAAAGGACGATTCATGGAGATGCCCTGAAGAAATAACCCGTTATTGCAGGGAGTTTAGAGATGCTATTGGTAGAATCAGTTCAATCGTCAGGCAGTGCATTTCATCTGCTGGAGGATACGCGGCAGGTCAGATCATCTTCCGGCGTTGCCGAGCAGGAAGACAGGGCGCAGTTTCAGTCGGAAGCATATTCCAGGAATGATGAAAGCTCTGATGAAAAGGGAAATGTCAGGATAACCCGGGAACTGCTGAATGAACTCCAGGATGACTTGGAAAAAATGCACAGTATCGGATTGCGGTTTTCAGTCCACGATGGAACCGGCCGGACGATTATCAAGATCGTGGACAAGGAAACGGATACCCTGATCAGGGAGATACCTCCGGAAGATTTTCTGGATCTCGCCGCAAGGCTGGATGAAATGGTGGGAATACTCTTTGACCGGGAAGCATGACGCACACATTGCTGCTGTAGATCGTTTTTCTGGAGATCCGGAGTCTTCAGCAGTAATTCAGTTCATCATCGGGCCGAGATGACGGAAACTGTTCCCGGTGTCTTCCATTTCCGTGTGTTCTGCAAATCATCCTTCCGCTTAGTCGCATTTCGAAAAGCCGCAGGACCTGCACACCATGCACCCGCCTTGGGGCTCTAGGGTGGCTCCGCACTCCGGGCAGGTCATCAAAGTAGTTGTCTCCTTCCTGATTTTCACATTGCCCACTGAACCAAGCACCCTGGCCATGGCATCCGGACAGGAAAAAATCTGGCCGCCTTCTTCCCAGCTTGGAGAGGGACACCTGATTCCCGCGAGCTGCTCTACTATCGACTCTACCCTGATCCCCGAGCGCAGTGCCAGGGAAATCAGCCTGCTTTCAGCTTCCATCTGGCAGGCGGCACAGCCGCCGGCTTTGCCCATCTGTGCGAAAACTTCACAGATGTCTTCTTCGTCCCGGTTTACAGTCACGTAAAGGTTGCCGCATCCGGTCCGGACCCTCTCTGTGACGCCGGTGGTGCGTAACGGCCGGGGCCTGGGCGCAATCTTGCCGTTTGATCCCATCCTGGCGGAACGGTCGATCTCCTCCGAACCCTTTTTCTCTTTTTTCAGACTGAGTACCTGTACAGGCCTGCTTCCATAGCGGTAAATGGTTATTCCCTTGAGCCCTTCGTGCCATGCTAGCAGATAGGCCCTACGAATTGCGCCCCGGGTGGCGTCTTCTGGGAAGTTGATGGTTTTGGACACGGCGTTGTCGGTGAATTTCTGGAAGGCCGCCTGTATGGCAATGTGGTCCTTCGGGGACACATCAAGGGCAGTGACAAATATCCGTTTCAGCTCGTCGGGAACTTCCTCCAGTTCCTGAACTGACCCGCTTCCGGCTATCTTTTCCATGAGCTCATCGGAATAAAGGCCGAGTTCCTGCATGGCTGAAACGAAAAGTGGATGAGCCTCCACCAGCTCTGTGCCGTCCAGAACCCTGCGGACATAGCTCACAGCGAACAGAGGCTCTATCCCGCTGGATGCCCCGGCAATGATGCTGATGGTCCCTGTGGGAGCAATGGTGGTGGTTGTGGCATTTCTCATGTATGGTGTATCCGGCCTGTCATAAATGCTTCCGCTGTAGGCCGGGAAATTGCCTCTCTTCCTGGCCAGACCGGCCGACGCCTTTTTGGATTCCGATTCGATGAATTCCATTATTTCTTGTGCGGTGTTCACGGCCTCGGGAGAGTCGTAAGGGATTTTCAGCTTGATCAGCAGATCAGTAAATCCCATTACGCCCAGGCCGATCTTCCTGGTCTTGAGGGTCATCTCCCTGATTTCATCCAGGGGAAATCTGTTGGCATCTATGACATTGTCCAGGAAGTGTACCGCGTGCTCGACGGTCTTTTTGAGTTCCCTGTAGTTGATTCCGCCGTCTTCCACAAATTTGCTCAGATTGATGGAACCCAGGTTGCACGATTCAAAGGGCAGAAGGGGCTGTTCACCGCACGGATTGGTGCTCTCCACCTCTCCCAGCCGGGGCGTCGGGTTTGATCTGTTGATTCTGTCCAGAAAAACAATGCCAGGCTCACCGCTCTGCCAGGCAGACTCCACGATTTTGTCAAAGACCGTCGCAGCGGAAATGCGGCGTACTTCTTTGCCTGTATGGGGATTGATCAGGGCGTAGTCTTCATTCTTTTCCACCGCCTCCATGAATTTTTCCGTGAGGGCAACGGAGATATTGAAGTTGTTCAGGCGGTCGGTCCTGGTCTTCGCGGTGATGAATTTTTCGATATCGGGGTGGTCCACTCTGAGGATCCCCATGTTGGCACCTCTGCGGGTCCCGCCCTGTTTGATTGTTTCCGTGGCTACATCGAATATGGTCATGAAGGAAATAGGCCCGCTGGCAATGCCATGGGTGGATTTTACAGGATCGCCTTCGGGACGGATGCGCGAAAATGAAAACCCGGTCCCCCCGCCGCTCTTGTGGATCATTGCAGTGTGCTTGACCGTGTCGAAGATGCTCTCAATGGAATCGTCTATGGGAAGCACAAAACATGCCGAAAGCTGCCCCAGCTCCCTGCCTGCGTTCATGAGAGTAGGGGAGTTGGGCATGAAGCGAAATGACACCATCTCCCTGTAGAATATTTCTGCCAGCTTCTTCGTGTCGGCCTTCGGGTCATATGATGTCTCCGGAGCAGCTATGGCCTCTGCCACACGCCGGAACATCATCTCCGGTGTCTCTGTGATGTTGCCCGTATCGTCTTTTCTCAGATAGCGCTTGGCGAGCACTACCAGAGCATTGTCAGTGAGAGGCAGCTCCGTCCTCGGAAGGCCGTCGCCTCTGTCGTAATCGGTCGAGTTGCTGGATGATCTCATCTCGAACATTATATTTCAATCCTGAAAATATGGAACCGCTGCCCGCCCCACCTGTACTGCGGTCCTGAAAAACAGGGCTGCAGATTCCAGCTATTGTGGTTGAAGTTCTCCAATATGTAGTGTACAGGTTAAAGCAAATGTCCTCTATTTTGTGTTGTTTGTCCAGTCTTGTCAAGTCATCTTTCCTGACCCTTATTACAATTTTTGGTTTTTGGGAGCAATTCAGACTTGACTTATTCAGGAATATCTAGTCATTGACAATGCAAAAGCAGACGAATAAGTTTGGAGTTTATTCACTAATCACAGTAGGAGATGCTTGTATGGCTAAGATGACCGGGAAAGACATGGTCGTAGAGGCCCTTAAAAGAGAAGGTGTGGAAGTTATTTTCGGGTTTCCTGGAGGGGCTATCATCGACATCAATGATGCTCTGGAAAAGGATGGTACGATCAAATTCGTGCTTGTCCGCCACGAACAGGGGGCAACCCATGCTGCCGACGGATATGCCAGAGCCAGCGGGAAGGTAGGAGTGTGCCTGGTTACTTCAGGGCCGGGGGCGACCAATACTGTCACCGGGATAGCCACTGCCTACATGGATTCAATACCTATGGTGGTTATGACGGGCCAGGTGCCAACTGCCCTGATCGGCAACGATGCCTTTCAGGAGGTGGATATCGTGGGTATTACGCGGCCCTGTACCAAGCACAATTTTCTGGTGAAAGATGTCAAAGATCTCCCGATGATTCTGAAGGAGGCCTTTTATATTGCCAGGTCGGGCAGGCCTGGGCCCGTACTTATAGACCTTCCAAAGGATGTTCAGAACGGCAAGGCGGAATTCAATTATCCCGACGAGATTCATCTCCGCTCTTATAATCCAGTGTTTGAGCCTCATATCAAGCAGGTTAGGCGGGCCTACAGACTGATCAAGAAGGCCAGAAAACCAGTCATATATGCTGGAGGCGGAGTTATCATTGCAGGTGCCCACAATGAGCTGCGGGCGCTGGCAGAGTCTACCCAGACACCTGTTACCATGACGCTGATGGGGCTGGGCGCCTTCCCCGGCACTCACAGGCTTAGCCTGAACATGCTTGGTATGCACGGAAGTTACTGTGCCAATATGGCAATGGCAAACAGTGATCTGATCATAGCAGTCGGTGCCAGGTTCGATGACAGGGTTACAGGCAAGATAGAGGCTTTTGCCACCAAGGCCAAGATAGTCCATATGGATATCGATCCCACCTCCATTCAGAAGAACGTCAAAGTGGATGTTCCCATAGTGGGAGACTGCCGGATTGCCCTGGAAAAACTGGTTGAAGCAGTAAGGGAAGACAGTGTTACGGCTGAAGAGTGGAGCGAGCGGCACCGCGGGTGGCTGGAACAGCTGGATGCGTGGAATAAGCGTCATCCGCTTCATTACAAGCAGGAATCCGGTGTGATCAAGCCGCAATATGTAATAGAGAAACTCTACGAAATGACAAAGGGAAAGGCCATCATCACCACGGAAGTGGGCCAGAACCAGATGTGGGCCGCACAGTTCTATAAATTCGATGAACCCCGTACCCTTCTGTCTTCTGGTGGGCTGGGAACCATGGGATATGGTTTCCCGGCAGCCATTGGCGCCCAGATGGCTTTTCCTGACAAACTAGTGGTGGATATCGCAGGAGACGGCAGTATCCAGATGAATATACAGGAAATGGCCACGGCAATGGAACAGAGGCTCCCGATCAAGATCATTATTCTCAACAACCAGTTCCTAGGGATGGTCAGGCAGTGGCAGGAGCTCTTCTATGACCGCCGGTATGCAGCAACAAAATTCGAGATGACGCCTGATTTTGTGAAAATTGCCGAGGCGTATGGGGCCACAGGATTCCGGGCCACGAAACCGGAAGAGGTTGATGATGTGCTGGCAAAGGGGCTGGAAACTGATGGACCGGTCGTCATGGAGTTTGCAATTGCCCGTGAAGAGGGCGTTTTCCCCATGGTGCCGGCAGGAAAGGCTACAACAGAGATGCTGCTTGTTTAGAACAATGCCTCATTTCACACAAATAAAAGGAAGAATCTTATGAGACACACTCTTTCCGTATTGGTGGAAAATACCCCTGGAGCTTTATCGCGGATAACAGGACTTTTCAGTGGGAGGGGATTTAATATTGAAAGTTTGTGCGTTGCTGCAACACTTGATCCCACCCTGTCCACTCTGACTCTTGTCACCTATGGTGATGACTTTATAATTGAGCAGATTATCAAACAGCTGAACCGTCTTGTTGATGTATACAAGGTCATTGATGTCACCGAGGGTGAATTTGTGGAACGGGAGATGGCCCTGATAAAGGTTAAGGCCGAGGCGGAGACCCGGGCGGAAGTGCTGCGTATGTGCGATATTTTCCGCTGCAAGGTGGTGGATGTCAGTTCAAAGACATATACTGTCGAGGTGACCGGACCGAAGTCAAAGCTCAAGGCTGTAATAGAGCTGCTTACTCCCATAGGGATCAAGGAGATTACCCGTACAGGCACGATTGCCATGATAAGGGAAAAAAAGACTGTATAGTAAGGAGTCCCGGAGAATGAAGATATATTATGAGCAGGATGCCCCCCTTAGTATTCTTGATAACAAGGTGATAGCCGTCATTGGTTATGGGAGTCAGGGACATGCCCATGCGCAGAACCTGAGGGAGAGCGGTCTGTCCGTGGTGGTGGGCCAGAGGCCCGGTTCCGCCAATTACGATCTGGCGGTCAAACATGGATTTGAGCCTGTCAGCGCGGCTGAGGCATCTGAAAAGGCGGACATCATTATGATCCTGGTGCCTGACCATGTACAGGCCCAGGTCTACAGAGGAGCCGTTCAGCCCAATCTGAAACCGGGTGATATGATTCTCTTCTCTCATGGTTTCAATATCCACTATTGTCAGATAGATCCCCCGGAAGATATAGATGTAGCCATGATTGCCCCGAAGGGTCCCGGGCACTTGGTTCGCAGAGAGTATGAAACCGGCGCAGGTGTTCCCGGTCTGGTGGCGGTGCATCAGGATCATACCGGAGAGGCCCTCCGGAAGGCGCTGGCCTATGGCAACGGTATAGGCGCAGCAAGGGCCGGAATTATTGAGACCACGTTCAGAGAAGAGACCGAGACAGACCTGTTTGGTGAACAGAGCGTCCTTTGCGGAGGAGTGAGCGAACTTGTGAAGGCCGGGTTTGAAACCCTGGTAGAGGCCGGTTATCAGCCTGAAATTGCCTATTTTGAGTGCTGCCACGAGCTCAAACTCATTGTCGATCTCATCTATGAAGG
>DTYO01000128.1 GCA_012961845.1 Thermodesulfobacteriaceae bacterium | reverse complement strand
CTGGACGATGTCCCTGAGAGAAGCAACCAAGCCGCCCGGCGTATCGAGCTGGATGATCAGACATGCATCGGTCGAGGCATGCGCCTTTCTGACGGCCCGCCGGATGAGTTCGGTGGTCCCGGGGTTGATGCTCCCCTCCAAGTTTACCAGATAGATTTTTGAGATGGTATAGACCGCAGGCGGCGCTGTCGTTTCAGGCCAGGCACAGGGCACTACGGAAGCGGAAAACAGGGCTGTGATCAAAACGCTAAGAACAATTCTCTTGCGGCACCTAAGCTCCGAACCGTACATATTCTTTTTCCAGCATCTGAAGATCGTGCCAGGCCTTACGTTTGAATTCAATCTGCTTGCGGCCTCCCTGACGGAGGAGAAACGACGGGTGATAAGTGGTTATCAGTTTAGCATTTCTATAAATGTGAAATCTGCCTCTCAGAGACTGAATGGACGACCTGGTCTGGAGCAGGGTCTGGGCAGCAACAGCACCGAGGGTGAGTATCAGGGGCGGATCTATCAGTTCAATCTGTCTTTCCAGGAACGGGAGGCAGGCCCTGATTTCGTCTGGTTGAGGATTTCTGTTTCCTGGCGGCCTGCACTTGAGTATGTTGGCAATGTATACCTCCTGTCTCGAGATGTTGACTGCCCGCAGCATCTTTGTGAGGAGTTCTCCCGATGCACCGACGAAGGGCAGCCCCTGCCGGTCTTCATCTCTGCCGGGTGCTTCTCCCACTACCACAAGTCTTGCATCCTGAGGGCCATGCCCGAATACGATATGCTTTCTGGTCCTGTGAAGCCCGCACCTGGTGCAGTCGCCCAAGAGTTCCCGGATGTCGTCGAGGGTGGCGATGGAGGAGGGGACCTCTGCGGATGGAGATGACGACGGAGCGGGGCCTGATTCTGCAGGAATCCTGCCTTTTTCCCCGTGTTTCAGACTGCATGGTTTCCTGCGGGCTTGCATCCGGGGCGACCGGCCATCAGACAGTCTGCCTCCTGTTTCCTTTCCAGGGCGGCTCTGTTCCAGGAAGGCCTTCAGCGCCCTGCTTCCATGGAGCTGCCTGATTCCTGTCTGCTTCTGAAATCTCAGCCAGGCACAAAGATCCTCTGCAAATTCAATCAGGTCCGAATTCATAAGTCAAAAACCCCGACTTCTCCGGTTTTTAGAGATGGTCTGCAATGTCAGCGGCAATTTTTCTGTGCTCCCTGATCCGGAACAAAATTTCAAGGTATCTCCCATATTATAGTATCCATAATATATAACAAGTCCGGAGACAGACAAAAACGGCCGCGATATTCGGCCCTTCCGGCAAACGGGTAAACGGCGGCAATCGAGGCTGAGGTTGAAGGCGACTGCCGGTACATGGATGTGGTCCTGGATTTCTTTGGCAAACATGGCAGCTCATGATCCGGGTTCATTGGAGCCAGCAAGCCGGAATGCGGAATCGGTAGTCCGTATACTGAACTGTACGGAGCCGATTAACTTGACGGTAGGGATGGAGTAAACTATGTATCAGTGTTTCTCAGTTTGAGAAAACAGTTTAATTTAGGAGTCAGAGTTTTGACTGAAGAAAGCAATCTCCTCAGACAGCGAAGAGAAAAAGCCGAGGATATGGAAAAGTCCGGAGTGGAGCTGTATTCCGACCAGGCGGACCCCACCCATGAGATAGGTGATATAGTCGGCCGGTATGGATCGTGTGACACTGGTGTTCTGGAGAAGCTGGATACGGTATTTACCATAGATGGCAGGATCATGAGTCTGCGTCGTTTCGGAAAAGCGGCGTTTCTTCATCTGCAGGACAGCAGCGGCAGGCTCCAGGTCCATGTGAGAAAGGACCTGCTCGGTGCTGATATGTTCGGTCTCTTCAAGAAGTTCGACATAGGAGACCTTATAGAGGTCTCAGGCAGGCTTTTCAGGACCCGTACCAACGAACTCACCCTTTCTGCGGCCTTGATCAGGCTGGTCACCAAGTCCCTTAGGCCGCTTCCTGAAAAATACCACGGGATCAAAGACAAGGAACTCAGATACCGCCAGCGGTACACAGATCTCATCATGAACAGGGAAGTCCGGGAGACGTTCCGGACCAGGTCCAGGATCGTGCAGATAATCAGGGAATATTTTGACTCCCAGGGTTTTCTTGAGGTGGAGACTCCCATGATGCAGTCCATAGTGGGCGGGGCCACCGCCCGTCCGTTCCAGACCTTTCACAATGCCCTGGACATCAATCTGTTCCTGAGGATAGCTCCTGAACTCTATCTGAAACGCCTGCTGGTGGGAGGATATAACAAGGTCTTTGAGCTGAACAGGAACTTCAGGAATGAGGGGATTTCCATCCAGCACAATCCGGAATTTACAATGTTGGAATTTTATGAGGCATATGCACGGTTTGCGGATCTCATGGACCGGACCGAGGAACTGTTCGTTCTTATCGCTGAGAAACTCGGGCTGGGAACCGTTGTCCGGTATCAGGGCGTGGATGTCGATCTTTCACCTCCCTGGAAGCGCATGACCCTGGCAGAGGCCCTGGAGGAGATTGGCGGGATCTCAGGGGACAAGCTGTTAGACAGAGACTGGCTCGTGGCAAAATTGAAGGAGCTGGGAGCCCCTGTAACGGGAAGCGAGCTCACAGGCAAATTCCTCACCAAACTGTTCGATCTGCTGGTTGAGCCGAAGCTTGTCCAGCCGACATTCATTACCCACTATCCAACGGACATATCTCCTCTGGCGCGGAAGAACCGGGACAACCCGGAAGTCACCGACCGGTTTGAACTCTTCATTACCGGGAGAGAGATGGCCAACGGGTTTTCGGAACTCAATGATCCTAGGGATCAGTACAGGCGTTTCAAGGAGCAGATTGCCAACAGGGGCGAAGATGAGGAAATCCCGCCCGAACTCGACGAAGATTATGTGAGGGCCCTTGAGGTCGGCATGCCTCCTGCTGCGGGTGAGGGCATAGGTGTGGACAGGGTGGTGATGCTGTTTACGGATTCTCCATCCATACGTGACGTGATTCTGTTTCCCCAGCTCAGGCCGGAGTACCATGACCGCAGAGACGACTGACACCGCACCGCAGATCAAGAGGTTTCGTTGCAGATCATCTGTCTATCCTGTGTTCATCCCGGATTATTCGCTTCAGAAGCCAAGCAAATGCTGATTGACCTAAATTACACCGGATTACGTGAAATATAGTGAGTCAGGAACTGCACCAGAAAGGT
>DTYO01000127.1 GCA_012961845.1 Thermodesulfobacteriaceae bacterium | reverse complement strand
GGCTGTATCCCGCCCCATATTCCATCTGCGTCCTGGTGCCTGATTATCCACTCTATGCACTTCGTCCTGGCCAGATTCCGAAATGGATGAAACGGCATACCGCAGTACCTGTTGAGAAGCCAGTCCGCTGTCAGGAACAAACCCTCCCATGATAGGCGCCCTTTTTTTCCTGGAAGCCTGTAGTCAAATCTGTCCCTGCCTTCCGGAAAAAGTTCATCCAGCCGCCTGTCCGGAGAAAGAGGCCGTCTGGGACGGCCGGCACAGAGCAGTGCGATGGGAACCATGGTGGCCCTGGCCCATGAAGAAAACCGGTAGATATTGAACGGAGCCCAAGGCGGCAGAAAGATGATCTCAGGAGGAAGCTCAGGCGTATGTTCCCATGGCCATTCACCAATGAGAGCCAGCCAGTACCTAGTGAATACCCGTGTTCTCTTCAGACCGCCGTGTTCAAATATCCACTGCCTAGCCCTTTTCAGAGGAGGGCTTTCAGGATCCATGCCTGCTGCTCTGAGTGCTGCATAGCACTCCACAGTGGTATTGATATCACCATACGGGGCGTCATAATAGACCTCCCAAGATCCGTCCGGGCGCTGCTCCCTGAGGATGCACCGAATTACACCTTCATATTTGGGATCTCTGTCAGTACCCAGAAAATGCATGGCAAGCACCCACTGGGCCTCCATGCAGGAATTGGACTCCAGGTATCCTATCCAGAAGCCATCTTCTTCCTGGACTGCATCCAGCCACCGGAGAGCCGCCTTGATAGCGCTGTCAACGGGTTTCAAAGCTTCTTTTCCGGATTCGGTTTCCTGGAAGGTGTTCATTCGTCCTTTTAGCGTCTGCGAGTCCTGATATCCTGATCAGCGGGATTCCTGATCTGTTTCCCCGCCAGCCTCTCTGAATTCTCCGAGTAATGCGAGCACTTCATCTTCGTAGAGATCATACCAGCTCCGGTATGCCTCAGCTACAGCAAAATAGGTGCCCGACCGGATATTCGGACAGTAAATCTCGTGTACAGACCTGGCCAACCTTTCAATAGAATTTTCTGACCCTGTCGGGGCTGCAACCACCAACCTAGCAGCACCTGCTTTCTCCAGGTCCCGAAGGGCCGCCATCATAGTAAATCCCGAGGCAAGCCCGTCGTCCACGACTATGACCGTCCTGTCCGAGACCACGGGAGCTATCCGGCCATGCCTGAACAGGCGATTTCGCCGTTCCAGTTCCTTTTTCACCCGGACAGCCTGCTCTTCTATCTGACCTGGCGTAAGCCTGAGTTTGTATATCAGAGGGTCATTCAGAAACATCTCTCCGGAGAGAGTTATGGCGCCGAAACCGGCTTCCGGATTGCCCGGCACAGGAAGCTTGCGGACTATCAGGAGATCCATAGGGAGTTTCAGGGCAACGGCAATCCTGACGGCCACAGGAACACCGCCTGAGGGAATACCTATGACCATGGTATCTTCCCTTTCCCCATAGGCCGGAAAGAGCATCTCTGCGAGTATGTCTCCGCCGTGTTCCCTGTCGCGGAATACAAACTTTCTGCTGCGCATACGGGACAGATCATGGATATTTTTCATAAGTGAAAAATAATGCATCACAGCATGGCAGATCAACCCCACATTGTTGGAACAGGGAACAGGCAAATCATGCTTTTCAATTCCATGACAAGAACCTGAATCACCCATACCTGATCAATCTGGAAATAATATTGTCACAGGGCCGGAACTATAACTGAAATTTCCTGAAATTATTTCATTCTGACAGCCGTCAGCAATCCCATACCGTCGAGAAAAAATCTCCGGAACATGTCAATGAAGATGAGACATCCCTGGTTTTAAATTAAAGGGAACCTCTAAAAATTAGATTTTTT
>DTYO01000126.1 GCA_012961845.1 Thermodesulfobacteriaceae bacterium | reverse complement strand
CTACACCCGCACCGAAATAGATCTGGGACGCTGCATGAAAAACGCCGGTGTCCTGGCTTGGCTCAAATCTCCTGTAGACGGGCTGATGCTGCATATTCAGGGTTCAGGCATATTGAGATTTCAGGACGGCTCCTCAAGATACATCCATTTCGCATCAAGCAACGGCCATCCTTACGGAAGCATAGGCAAATGGCTGGTAGACCGGGGGATACTCAGCATTGCCCAGGCCGACTGGCCCGGCATCAGGGCATGGGCAGAAAAACATCCTGAAAAATTCGCCCAGGCCCTTTCCGCCAATCCAAGGTACATCTTCTTCAGATGGGAAAAAAACGGTCCCATAGGATCCATTGGAAAAATCCTCACTCCCATGCGTTCCGTAGCGCTGGACCAGGGAATATATCCGCCTGGAGCCCTGTATTTCCTGGAGGTCCCTATGCTGTTCTGTCTGAAATCCAGAGATCATACAGGCAGTTTTTCCGGCTTTGTTACAAATCAGGATATCGGAAGCGCCATCTCAGGGCCTTACAGGCTGGACATGTATTGCGGCAGTGGCGTGGAGGCAGGCAGGCTTGCCGGACGAATGAGACATTCTGGAAAACTCTTCATGGTTCTGTTGAAAAATGACTGCGATTAGGTCTGCCACCATCTTCTTGGCCGTATTTTTCTTAAGCACCGTCCTCGGCCGGTCTTTTTTGCCTGAAGCAGTTGTCCCAGCTCCGTGTCATGCAGCATCCACGTCCCGGCCAGAAATCCTAGAACTGACAGTTACCAATTCCGACAAAAGACTTCTGGCAAATCTTACATTTCTCAACGGATGCACTTCAGACGTAATCCATGCCCTGGAAAGCGGGATCCCGGTATCTTTTATCTATGAATTCGAGCTGAAAATGCCGCGACGTTTTTTCAAAGACAAGACCATAGCCAACAGAACCGTTGTCAAGACCATGACCTATGACAACCTGAAAAAGGAATACAGGATTTCGTTTGGTTCCAGAAAGCCTAGGGTGATCAGTGTCAAGACCATGGAGGAGGCAGAAAGAATAGCCTTTAAAATGGACAAAACTTCTATTACCCCATTGACCAACCTTCCACGGGGCAGAATTTACACCTTGAAAGCCAGAGTCGGTACAAGAAAGACCACCTCATCATTGCCGTTTTCCAGGCTCATGAACGTATTTTCTTCCTGGGGATTTACAACTGAATGGTATGAAATCAGATTTACTTATTAGTGAAAAGATGCGCAGGAAGCGGGAACGGGTCTTGATGGTCGTATCAGGAATCCTGATAGTCCTGCTCGGAATAATTGAATACTATCTGATAGCAGGAGCAGGGCCGCTCCCGGTCAGCACAAATATTCTCATCTTTTCGGTATTGAATACCAATATACTCCTCATCCTGTTTCTCTGCTATCTGATAATAAGGAACCTGGTAAAGCTGATCTTTGAAGACAGGACCAGAATACTCGGAACCAGGCTGAGAACCAGACTGGTGCTGGCTTTTGTCACCCTTTCTCTCCTGCCTACCCTGCTTCTCTTCTTTGTATCTTTCATGTTCCTCCGCACAAGCCTTGAATACTGGTTTGATACCCGGGTGGAAGCTTCCCTGGACAACGCCCTTAAAGTCGGACAGACATATTACGACGATCGGATTACCCAGCTGAAACACCTTGCCAGACTTGTTGAATCCGAAGTGGACCGCCGGTGTATTTCAGAAAACGGAACTGTTGACTATGCCTGTCTCCAGCACGTTGTCAAACCATCGGTGCCTCTGGGGACTTTTACATCCGGCAGGACGGGGCTGTCCTTCAGCTCAGTGGAACTCTTCAATCAAGACGTGAAGAGAGCTGCCTCAAAAACATGGTTGCCTCTCCTGGGCTCGCTTCCCAAAATACCGCGTGAAGTTATCTCCAGGACCATGCTGGATGGTTCAGTTCAGGTCTACAGTTCCACCCTCATCAACGGCGAACTCATTCGCATATTGACTCCGGTCAGGACATCGGAGGAAGATGTACTGGCAGTTCTGTCGCTGGGGCATCTGATTCCCGAACATGTCAGTCGGCAGCTGGACCAGATCAGGATAGGTTATGAGGGCTACAAGCAGCTTCATCTGTTCCAGCAACCCATCAAGACCACTCTGCTTGTCACACTTTTCCTGATAACCATTCTGATAGTCTTTGTTTCCATATGGTTTTGATTCCGCCTTGCGAAAAGCATTACCGAACCCATACAGAACCTGGCTGAAGCCACCTACAGGGTGGCGCAGGGAGAACTTGATTTCCGTCTGGAGGTATCAGGCGGCGACGAACTCAGTTCCCTTGTAAGGGCCTTCAATACCATGACGCAGGATCTTAAGGAGGCTAGGACAAGGGCTTTGAAAACATCTAGAGAACTCATGGAAAGCTATGCCGAAATTAAACAGCGCAGACGCTACATGGAAATTATTCTGCAGAATGTGAATGCCGGAATAATTTCCTTTGACAGAAACGGCATAATCCGGACCATGAACAGAGCAGCTGAATCCATACTCAAGATGTCAGCTGCTTCCATCATAGGAAAACCATACAAGATGATGCTGACCCAAGACCAGTTCCAGGAATTTGAAGAAATTCGAAAAGACCTGGCCAGATCGGCAAAGGGAACCATTCAGCGCCCGGTCAAAATGGTCGTGGATGAAAAGGAACTGTCTCTGCTGGTTAATTTCACATTGCTCAGAGACAATGAAAACCGTTCGCTGGGTATTGTCATAGTATTTGAAGACCTCACCGAACTGGAAAAGATCCAGAGACTTGCGGCCTGGCGAGAAGTCGCCAGGCGCATTGCTCATGAAGTCAAGAATCCACTGACACCAATTCAGCTTTCGGCACAGAGACTCAGAAAGAGATATCTCAGGGCACTTGATGAAGACACAGGAGCTGTTCTTGACAAATGTACCAACACCATCATAGACCAGGTAGAAGAACTCAAGCATCTGGTAAATGAATTCTCAAACTTCGCCAGGATGCCGGCTCCCAGGCTCGTCCCTACACGACTGGAAGAGCTTGCGAGAAAAGTGCTGGTGATGTACGGGGAAGGACATCCGTCCTTTGAATTCAAACTGGACTCAGAAGAAAATCTGCCTGAAGTATTTCTGGATCCGGATCAGGTCAAGAGGGCCTTGATCAATCTGCTGGACAATGCCGTCGCCGCACTTTCAAGTGGCGGGAAGATTACTGTCAGGATAGGGCATCAGTCCTCCTCCAGCGAAATATTCATATCCGTAATAGACACCGGTACCGGAATTCCCCACGAAGAACGCCACAGACTGTTCGAACCCGATTTTTCCAGACGGCCAGGAGGCACCGGCCTCGGCCTTGCTATTGTAAATTCCATAATGTCAGATCATAATGGCCGCATAGAGGTAGAAGACAATATACCCAACGGGTCCAAATTCACCTTGTTTTTTCCAATCGATCAGGCAGACTGATACATTGATTTGTGACAGGAGTAAGTAACAGTGAATGGTAAAATACTGGTGGTCGATGACGAAGAACTGATTCTTCAATCTGTGAGAGACATCCTTGAAGACGAAGGATTTGAAGTACAGACGGCGCAGGACGGAGAAACAGCGCTGAAAAAAATGGCTGACGAGTTACCCGATGTTGTACTCCTGGACATATGGATGCCAGGTATAGACGGGCTGGAGGTACTGAAACGCATCAGAGACCAGTGGCCTCTTGTCCAGACCGTCATCATGTCAGGACACGGCACAATAGAAACTGCGGTGAAGGCCACCCGCCTGGGCGCATTTGATTTTATAGAAAAACCTCTGTCGTATGAACACCTGCTGCTCACGGTACGAAATGCACTGAAATACCGCGACCTCAGAGAAGAAAACGTATTGCTCAGGCAAAAAACGGACAGAAATTTCCGCCTGATCGGCAAGAGTACCCAGATGAATGCCCTGACAGACCAGATAGACATCGTTGCACCCACGAAGGCTTGGGTATTGATCCAGGGTGAAAATGGAACCGGAAAGGAGCTGGTTGCAAGAACTATCCATAATCAGAGCAAACGGCGCGGCAAGCCCATGATAGAAGTGAACTGTGCAGCCATCCCGGAAGAGCTAATCGAGAGCGAACTGTTCGGTCATGAAAGAGGTGCGTTTACCGGAGCCACCAACATGAGAAGAGGCAAATTTGATCAGGCAAACGGAGGAACCCTGTTTCTGGATGAAATTGGAGATATGAGCCTCAAGACTCAGGCCAAGATTCTGAGAATACTGCAGGAACAGCGCTTTGAAAGGGTGGGAGGGAGCAAGGTTATTTCTGTAGATGTGAGGATTATAGCAGCAACCAACAAAAATCTTGAGAGAGAGATCAAAGAAGGCAATTTCAGAGAAGACCTCTACTACAGGCTAAATGTAATCCCCATTGAGATTCCGCCGCTCAGAGAACGTAAAGAGGACATTCCATTGCTCATAGAGGCTTTCCTGAAGGAATTCACAGAAGACATGGCGTGTTCTGCCAGGAAGCAGCTGAGTCCGGAAGCCATGGAACGATTAATGGCATATGACTGGCCCGGAAATGTAAGGGAACTGAAAAACATGATAGAAAGACTGGTGATCCTGTCCAAGAGTCCAGAAATAGGCTTGGATGATCTTCCTCCTTCATTTCACCCCTGCAGGCACGGTGGAGACGCAGAAAAGGCCTCTGCTGCCGGCGGCACAGAGCCGTTGTGGATGAAAACCTCTGATTTCAAAGAAGCAAAGGCCTTCTTTGAACGGGAATATATAACGAAAAAATTGGCTGAATATGGGGGCAACGTCAAAAAAACAGCTGAGGCCATCGGCATACAGCGGCGTCATCTCCACAGGAAAATCAAATCCCTGGGTCTTTCAACCTGATTTTTCCATAGCCGATCACAAGACTATCTGATCTCATCCTTTTTTCCAGCTCTTTTCTTCTCCCCGCAACAGGCGCCCGATGTTGTCTCTGTGTTTGATCCAAATTATGCCGGCTATGAGCCACGCCATAATTTCCAGTTCCATAGACGGACAAAAAAAATGGAGCAGCAAGGGTACTGCCGCCGAAGCGGCAAGGGAACCCGCCGAAACGAAACCCCACTTTTTCACAATCAGGAAAAATGGTATTACTGCAAGGCATACCGCTGCAGGACATATCGGAATAAAAACTCCGGCTGCTGTGGCAACCCCTTTGCCGCCCCTGAATTTAAGGAAAACCGAATAACAGTGCCCTGAGACAGCCGCCAGTCCGGTAGCGGCCACCCACAGGTCAGTACCCTGCGTACCATCCAGAAACCATATGCACCCGGCAACGAGCAGAAGACCTTTGCTGACATCGGCCAGGAGTGTGATGATGCCCAGTCTCTTGCCCATGACCCGGGTGACATTGGTGGCACCGATGTTTCCACTGCCCTGCGACAGCAGATCTAAACCTCTGAACCTTGCGATCAGGAGGCCGAACGGGATTGCTCCGGTCAGATAGGCACATACAGGCCAGATTATTTCGGCTCTGACTTCCATTTTTCCTCAACAATCCGGATATTTCCTTTGCCAAGGGCTTCTTTCAGTTCCCGCTGTAAAGCAATGTAAGGATCCATGGTTTTCACAAGATCGGTCAATGTTCCTTCACAACTGTCCGTGGAGCCCAAAAGTCCATCCCCGTTACTATCAAATATATAAAACACTTTTTCCAGCAGAGAGTCATTCTTGAAGACGATAATTTCTATTGCCCGACTGTAATCCAGCCCTTCCCCTAGTTTCAACAGTACCGGGCCGAATTTTGTGATAAACAGGAGTTCAGAATAGTATTTTTCCCCATTCTCATCCCTGCCTTCCGGTATGTCCCTGGCAATTGGATGGGTAAGAGGCCGCATCATTTCAAAAAAACTCCGGCTGCTATCATAAATAATGACTCTGTCCCCCATAGCAGAGAAATGATAAACCATATCCATCGCATCGTCATTCAGTGCGATACAGCCTTCGGTCCAGTCTTTCCCCGCAACTCCTCCATTGGATCTGAATACCCCTCCTCCGTGAATTCCGACACCACCGCCCAGCAAGGTGTCGGATGGGGGCGGCTTTCCGCAACACAGTGCGCTTTCAATAGAACGATATTCCTCTGCGGTTATCACCCCATACCGCAGACCCAGCCATGCATCCTTTCTGTTTGGATAGGAAATACCTAAAAATTTATGGTACTTACTTCGCTCTTTTTTATAAATTACCTGATAACAGCCTTCAGGAGTGGCACAGTCTCGCCGCCTGAGTTTAGGTGACATTACATCTATTCCAAGGGAAATCTCAAATTCATTGACCGCCTTCCCCTGCCGGTACAGCCACAACCTGTGCCTCGCCTTGTCGACAACAATATATCTCGACAGTTGCTGAGCCGCACAGATTGCACAGGCCCAAAATACTGCTGCGGCAGCCGTCAGCATAATTATGCCTGACCACTGAGTCCGGCTCATGCCTGCAAAGATCATGAAATCATGTCCATGAACACAACCTTTGTCTCGACGGCCCTACAGGACCGGCTGTCCACACCGCTTGCCTGTTGCCAGTTTTTTCCCTTCATATAAGTTATTTGTTGAAAAGTCATTTCTCTCCTTTTAGACTGATCATAATAACATTCAGGGTTTTCAACCAATTATATCTGGAACAGTTTTCTATCTTCAGTTATAAAACAGAAAGGGGTTACAATGAAACATCCTGCATCAAGGAGACCACGATTCAAGCTCATTGCCACTGTTGCCGCTTTGATTCTCTGCCTGTTCACTTTGAATGCATGCGGTCCCAGTGCAGAAGAAAAGGCACTGATGCAAGAAACGGTAAAAGCTGCTGAAGAGGCCAAAGCCGCCGCAGCCAGGGCGGAAGCTGCCTCAAAACGCATGGAAGCCCTTACTTCCCGCCTTGAATCAGCAGCGCAGAAAGCCGAAGCAGCTGCAATCGAGGCGGCTTCTGCTGCCAACAGGGCTGATGCAGCAACGAACAGAGCTGCAGAAGCCGCCAGCCGGGCTGAAGCCACGGCCAAAAAGACCGAGAGAATATTTGAGAAAAGCTTGATGAAATAGTCCTTATTCAGGCTGTCTCTGAAAATCACGGTTCTTTGTTCCAAAACAGGGCGCACGAGAAAAATAACCGCAACGTTTGACTTGATATTTCGAGTATAATTTTTTGCGTGCAACACGGTTACGGGATAAAAGGACAATTTTCAGAGGTATCCTTCGGTTATTGTTCAGTTTTTGCTTTCCTGTACCCGTGCCACAGGTCTGGGTATGCCGCTTTTCAATTCCAGCATTCTTTTTATCTTCTGCAGATCTAAATATACCGGCCCTGTTTTTTCTTCACACAGGGCGATACATGCAAGGGCTTCGGACAGGGGATCAGCAATCCTGTTTTCAAAATCCCGGAAGACCTGCAGCCAGCACCGACCTACTGCCCACCCCACCTTGACTGGTTCATATATGATCCTCACCAGTGTTCCAACGGGAACCATGGGATACAGGGCTGCTATATCCTCTGCGTAAAGTCTGATGCATCCATGGCTTACCCTCCGTCCCACTCCCCACGGGCGGTTCGTCCCATGGATTCCGTAAGAAAGTCTCGAAAAGCGCAGTATGTATTTCCCGAGAGGGTTGTCTGGCCCTGGGCCGACCTTCAGGGGCATTGCAGGGTCCTCGGCTCTGACTGAAGGAGGTACCGTCCATACAGGGTTCTCGGCTTTGGTATAAATCGTGTATACGCCCAGCTCAGTGGCATATCCTTCCCTGCCGACTCCCACCGGACAAGTGGCAAAACGGGCCGAGCCATCCTCGCCGTTAAAAAAGTAATACAGCCTCATTTCTGCAAGATTGACCACTATGCCGGATGTCGGATAATTTGTGGGCAGAACGAATATTGTGGGCAGCATCACCTCTGCGTCTTCAGGAGGCACCCATGGATCCAGACCGGGATTTGCAGCAGCTATCTGGTTAAAGCCAAGTCCATTGTCTCGTGCCATATCCAGGAGTGTCCGCCGGATGCCGGCTTTTTCCTTTTTCATGGCCCCGTATACTGTCTGACCATCCCTGAGAACAAAGACATGCATGCAGACAGCCTGAGAAACATCAACCACACAGGCGATGCAGACAGTGCAGACCGCAACAATAATGCCTTTGACAGGAATGGCAGACATTTTTCAGTAATTCAGCAAGTTGACGTTAAACCCGGATTATTCGCTTCAAAAGCCAAACAAATGCTAATTGACATAAGTTACAGTAGGTTACAAAAAATATAGTAAATCAAAAACTGCACCAAAAAGGTGCGACGAATTCAATGAAAAAGTGTTCGGCATTTGGAGCCGCAAGGGGAAACGCGATTTCACCAAATCTGCTGCATTGTCAGTGGATTGAAGTACCAGAGTACGTCTTCGCCACCT
>DTYO01000125.1 GCA_012961845.1 Thermodesulfobacteriaceae bacterium | reverse complement strand
CACTGGATTTTGAGTCCAGCGCGTCTGCCAATTCCACCACTCCGGCAAAGATTTAAATCTGATAACAAAACTGACTTGCAGTGTCAATCAACAGAAGAACGGATAAACTGTTTTTCAACAATGTACCAGATTCTTTCTGCCACTTCCCGCTTGTCCATCATTGGAAGGGTCTCTACAGAACCATCTGCTGAGACAACAATAACTCTGTTAGTCTGGACATCAAATCCTGCACCCGGCATGGTTACATCATTGCCTACCATGAGATCGGCGCCCTTGTTTCGGATCTTTTCTGCCGTCCTAGCCTCCAGATCTCCTGTCTCTGCACAGAAACCGATAATCACCTGATTTCTGGTGCGCCGATTGACAAGCTCTGCCAGGATGTCCTGAGTTTTTTTCAGATGGACAGTAAGCTTGTCTTCCACTTTCTTTATTTTCGTATCACATGCCTGACACGGCGCATAATCTGCGACTGCTGCTGTCATGACAATGACGTCCATTTCCGCCGAGCGCCCCAGTACCGCATCTGCCATTTGAGCCGCAGTCTCAACACGGCATATATCCCTGACTCCTGGGGCCTGGATTGAAACAGGACCAGTCACCAGAGTAACGTCTGCACCTCTTGTTGCCGCAGATTCTGCCATGGCATATCCCATTCTCCCCGAGGACCTGTTTGATATGTATCTCACCGGATCCAGCGGTTCTCTGGTGGGACCTGCAGACACAAGTATTTTCATTCCTTTCAGCGTCTGCGGCGTAACCGCCTTGAGAATGGATTGCCTGACTGCCGGCCAGGATGGAAGTCTCCCCCTGCCCTTTTCACCACAAGCCGTTTTGCCCTGATCAGGATCAACCACTGTATATCCGAGTTCCCTGAGACGTCTCATGCTGGATTCAGTGACTGGATTTGAATACATTGAGGGATTCATGGACGGATAAAACAGTACAGGCCCTTCAAAGGCGAGCAATACCGTGGACAACAAATCATCTGCCAATCCGCTGGCTGCCTTGGCCATGAAATTGGCTGTGGCAGGCATTACCAGAAACAGGTCAGCCGATCTGGCAAGCTCTATATGGGGGATCGAAGCGGCATCTTCGAGACTGAACAGTTCCATGTGAACTTTTTTTCCCGTAAGTGCAGCCATGGTGACAGGCGAGACCAGCTTGGCTGCATGTCTGGTCATGACAGGGATTATCCCTGCCCCGAGAGAAATTATTTTTCTTGAATAATCGACAGCCCTGCAAAGAGCAATCCCGCCTGTAAAGCCCGTAAGAACGGTCCTGGATTCCAGTGGTCGGTAATAGTCAGGCATGTTTTCCTGAGAATAGGTGGCGGATGATGTCTGTTTCTCTGCAATCATTTCACCACTGGCTGGGTCAGCCATATCTCCACAATGGTTTTTGAAAAGAATGATCCTTCATTGATCTTTATCAGGCAGTGGCCATTGTTTCCTTTAACAAAAGAAAGATATTTTTTTTTGGCATCTATGGTGCCCAGCAGATTCCAGCCTCTTTGGGGCATGGTCGTTTTGAAAAAATCCGCCAGCGAAGCACCAGTTACCCTTCCTTTGAATATCACAACTCCTCCCATGAATCCCGGAGACTGAATGGTCATTGACTGATCTTCTATCTTTGCCAGCTCCACCGGTACCGGTACATCGGGAAAAGCATATGAAAATAGAGACGGGTCCGGAACAGAAGGCTGTTCTGTCACGTCGTAACCAAAAGTTGCATTATGACTTGATGGAAATGGATCCTGATCTGCCATAACCGACTGGTTGACATTGAGAAAAAAAAGTGAGAATGCCAGTATAACAGATTTTGAAACCGCCTTTTTGAAACATATCTCTTTTCCAGTATAGCTCATGACGTCTATCTCCTTTTTCTATCGTTGGATTAGTCAGCGCCAGTCAATAAATTGTTTTCCGGCTCATCTCGTACGGACAATACTCATTTATGGAAAGACACCGGTTACTGGTCAAAAATGATCATCTTTTCCACGGGAATACGGCTTGATGTCTGTTCAGTATGGGCCGGATATCCCATGGCAACTACCGCCATGAGTTCAAGCTGCTCCGAAAGCCCCAGGAGCTCACGTACTTCTCCCGAGCTCTTCAATATTTCTCCAAGCCAGACCGATCCTATCCCCAGGGAATAAGCGGCAAGAAGAATGTTCTGGATACATGCTCCCATGGCCTGATGGTCCTTGACCTCATGGTACATTGCATCTCTGTCGATAAACACCCCTATGAGCGCCCTGGCTCCCTTAATAACCTTCCAGTAGCGGGTGAGTCCTTCAAATTCCTTTTTGATATTTTCGTCTGTAATTAGGGCAAACCGCCATGGCTGATTGTTCAGGCCCGATGGCGCCCATGTCCCGGCCCTAATTATTTCCCGCAGAACTTCCCGGTCAATGGGGTCGTCTGAAAAATGTCGGACACTTCTGCGGTTATAGATCGCCTGGAGTATTGAATTCATTTTTTCCGGATATTTTTCCTTCATGATACGATTTGTCATGTCCAATATCTCTAAAATGCAGGGTTCTGTCAAACAATACTTTGCTGTTTTGGTCATATGCCCGATTACCTTGACAAACAGATTATCATGGTATCATAATTTAAATTATGAAGACCTGTTCACAGAGTTCCCCTATTGCATCAGCGGCCTGTAGATGTGCGGTTTCATTTATTGCTCAGCTGTCCGGACTGCTCAGGATCTGCATGCCGGTACTGTTTGTTCTGTTTCTCCCCCTCTTCTTTCCCTCCCGGGCAGCTGCCGTCCAGATCCATGGCCCTCCAGAAGGTCTCTATGTCCACCAGATGGCTCACTGCATATTCGCCGCGGCCATGATATTTCTCATATATCTCTTGAGCAAATATCCTCCAGGGAAAGGAACAGCATGGAAGTACCTGAAAATCTCGCTTTTTTTCTTCTTTATGTGGAATATAAACGCGCTGATAGTGCATTCACTGGATGTACGTCTGCCTGATGACGCTTTATTCAAGACCGCAGATTTCTGGAAGAATCGTTTAAACCCTCCTCTTACCTTAGAACGCTGGGTATATTTCGTAACCAAGCACGACCACTTCTGGTGCGTTACAGCCATGTTTTTCCTAGTGATCAGTCTGAGATCTCTCTGCAGGGATACGGAGCAAAAACTGACGATGAGAAAAGAGACAGGCAAACCATGAACGGATTTCCGCTTCTGTCAGTTTATGTAGTGGATTTTTTGGGATCCAGCCTGATGATTGTGCTATCGCTGACAGCATTCCATTATGTCAATCATCTTCGCAAGCTGGAACCGAGAAATGTCCTGTGGAACTATCTTTTCTGGCTCTGCCTCATGCTCGTAACCTTTGCGCTATCCAGATCATTGGGACACATTCTCAAATATATTTTCATCTTCATGGACATCAAACACCTGTGGCATCACCTTGCCCCTTTTAGCGGGGGGTGGAATACCATGACCTTTGTGGCGGTCTCGGCCCTCACCTTCTATTATTCAAATGTAAGAAAGGTCATGGCACAGGTGAGGGAAGACGCCAAGCAGATCGCATCCGCCAATGCCCGGCTTAAAGAGGCCCATGCCGCGCTGAGACAGTTGAATCTGAGTCTTGAACACAGGGTGGAAAAGCGGACCAGAGAGCTGAAACGATCGGAACAGAAGTTCAGACGCCTGTTTGAAGGTTCCAAGGATGTCATTTTCTTCTGCAATGCTGAAGGAGAAATTACTGACATCAATGACAGCGGAGTACATCTGCTTGGATTCAAATCCAAGAATGAGGTGCTAAACACATCCCTCAAGGAATTTTTCGATGACGAGGAAGACTGGGAAGTCTTTTTCCGAAACCTCCTGGCTCATGGTGATATTTCAGAGTTTGAAGCCAGGCTCAGGCGCTCGGACGGTTCTCTGCTCTATCTCATGCTAACCGCAACCGCACTCAAGGATTCCAAGAGTAATATGGTCAGTTTTGAGGGCATAGCAAAAGACATCACTCACTTCAAGGAGGTCACAGACACACTGATCCGTTCGGAAAAAATGGCGTCGGTAGGCCAGCTGGCTGCCGGTGTCGCTCACGAGATAAATACTCCTCTCGGCATAATACTCGGTTATGCCCAGCTGATGGAAGAAGATTTCGAAGATGACGAAGAGGTCCTTGATACCCTGAAAACCATTGAAAAACAGGCCAAAATCTGCCGGAAGGTTGTTGCCGATCTTCTTAAGTTTTCACGCCAGTCAATTGAACGTATTCTTGCACCGATAGACATAAGACAGTCCATTGAGGAAGTTATCTCTGTGATGGATCATTCTCTGAGTATGGACCAGATTTATGTAGAACTTGATATGGCTAAAGATCTGCCCCCTGCGTTCGGGGACAAAGAAAAAATCAGGCAGGTCTTCGTGAACCTAATAAACAATGCTGCTCAAGCCATCGGCAAAGACGGTAAAATCTTTATCGGCGCAGACTTCGACAGAGAGAATGACATGATAGAAATCTATCTGGGCGATTCAGGACCTGGAATATCCCAGGATGTCATGAAAAAGATTTTTGATCCGTTCTTTACCACAAAAGGTGTGGGAAAAGGTACCGGTCTTGGGCTGTCAGTCTCCTTTGGAATAATCAAGGATCACGGCGGCCATATCGACGTCCAGTCTCCTCCCAAGGATCAAAAACTCCTTGAAAAGGGTGTCAATACAGTTTTCTACATTTATCTTCCACCCATGAAAGACGAAGAAAGCGGGCAGTCCGAAAGCTGACCCATGCCGGGTAATCAGGAATCAACAGGCCGCGGGAAACGCAGTTGGGGCCGGAAACGGAAATTCAGATGCCATCTCTGCGGAACAGAGTTTCCATTCTGCTGGAACTGCCCATGTGGATTTCAGATATGTGATGCCTGCCTGCAGGAAAATCTCTGGGGCATGAGCAACAATGTGACCTGGATATGCCCAGACTGTGGCAGGGTAAGGATGTTCTAATTCATGCCTAGTCCAGTTGGGGGCCGTCTATGGCTTCACAAAGCCATTTTTTCAGTTCACGGCTTAATGCATAAACACCCACACCGGCTTTTCTGCCGCCTTGTTCGATAGATTGCCTGATAAGGTCTCCGGGAGCTTCTATTTTTGCGAGTTCTTCCACATTCTTTGCCGAACGTCTCAGCATTGTCACCTGCGGAGGATCTTCCCAGTCGTATACCACAAAATAGACCGATTCCTCGTCTCCGCTCCTGACAAAATCATTGCCCCTTGTCCAGCCTGCACCCCATTCCAGGTACATGTCAACGGCCTTTTCAGGGGTCATGCTCCAATCAATTACGTTAACCAGATCCCTGTTTGCCCTCAATTCCTCAATAGTTCTCATCAACTGTCTTCCTCCAGAATAATGTTAATGTAAATGAACCGCAATAGCAATAATCTTATTATGCCACAGATGCGGTGGACAGTCAATCACTAATTTGAAAGCTCTTCTCAAAAAAATCGGGAATCCACCTTTACTTTGAAGGGTATAATTATCTGCATGAAAATCCTGGACAAGGCCGTTCTTCACGACAGCTTCAACAGAACTTCCTCTTCTATAATGCTCCATACCTTTTTTTCAGGGCCAGATAATCTCCGGTGAGCTGCATCTCTAATTTTCTGGGTCTGGGCAGACGATTTTCAAATACACTCTTGATTGTGCCTGGACGGGCCGACATTATGGCAATCCGGTCCTCAAGCATGAGTGCTTCATCTATGGAGTGAGTAATATAACAGTACGGTCTACCGGGATTCCAAGACCAGACGAAGCAGTTCCTGCTGCATCGCCTGTCTGGTCATCTCGTCGAGAGCGCCGAACGGCTCATCGCAGAGCAGCACATCAGGTTCATTTGCAAGGGCGCACTGGTCAGGGCCTCCCACTGCTGCATGCACTCCCGACAGGGCTGTCTGGGTATGAATTTTCGAATTCATCCAGCAGCCCTACCCTTCTTATCCATTTTCTAGCAAGCCTCAGTCTTGAGTTTTTCTTTATACCTTTCAGTCTGGGTCCGAAGGCCACATTTTCCAACACGGTCATCCATGGAAACAGGGCACAATTTTGAAAAATCATCATGCAACCGGATGCCCCGACGATGCATATGCTTCTCCCTTATGGACATCCAGAGAAAGGTTTCTTACAGCGTCCACCTCGCCCCTGGGTGATGAAAAAACCCTGGTTACCTCTCTGGCTTCTATCAGGGCCTTATTCATGATGCTGCTGCCACGGTAACAGGATCTTTTCGATGCCTCTGTAAACGATATCCAGCATCAGAACGATCACGCTGATGCAGAACATGCCTACCAGCACCTGACCGGTGTCGGACCATTCCTTTGCCCTCCAGATCCTGAATCCCAGACCGCTATTAGCACCTACCATTTCGGCGGAAATGACGCATGCCCAGGCAATGGCGAGGACCACCTTCAGGCCACTCATGATATCTGGCAATGCCCCTAGAAATACCACGAAACGGAGCACGTCCTTCCGGGCGGCACAGAGGTTCCGTGCCGAAAGTATCAGAACCGGATCCACTCTGAGAGTTGCGTCTATGGTATATACCAGGACCGATTCGAAACACCCCATGAATACGATGGCATATTTCTGCTGTTCATCAATGCCGAGCCAGAGCATTGACAGCGGGATCCAACTCATGGCTGGAAGAGGTCCTATGACGGACACGATGGGATTCAGAAATGCCCTGGCATATACCTTTATGCCCATGAACAGGCCGAGAGGAATTCCTGCCGCGGCACTCAGCAAAAAGCCGGTCAGCACTCTGGTATCGCTGATCATTATGTTGTCAAGCAGTACGGCATCCTCACCTGCCGACATGGCAAGGGCACGCTCTATCACCTAGCTTGGAGCAGGCAGAAAGAAATTGTCCACCATGCCTGTTCGGTCTGCCGCCTCCCAGATCCAGACAAAAAAACAAATAGCGGGCAGATCAGCAGGTTATTCAATATTTGTGCGATACGGCCTGTAACAGGAATCAAAGAGAGATCAGGTCACACCAAGCGGCGGCTCAAACCCGCAGTCCTGATTGACGAATCTTCACAGTGGGCATATCATCTATATATGGATGATACTGTCTCCAGCATTGTAATCGTTGCTTTTCAGAAAATCTGAACGGGATTTTCATTGCAGGCAGAAGGGGCGTGAAGGCAGCCACAGTCCATGAAAACCAACTTTGTTCCCGTCATACCAGTCTTATTGTGTCTTCTTTTACCCGGCGGGTGCCGGCATGTAGAGAATCAGATGCGGTTCACGGCTGAAGGCCGGGGGGCCATACTGGCTGATATCGGTAACGGGATCTGCATGGAGTCCGGATCAGGCCTGATGTGGCAGCAAGGCAGAAGCAGGAAATTCAGATCCGCCGAAGAAGCCAGGCAATGGGCTGAAAACCTGGAGCTGGCAGGATATGACGACTGGCGCCTCCCGACTAGGGGCGAATATTATCGTCTCCATGCCGTATTCAAACTGAACAGAAACGGCAACTGTACCATGGAAAAAAAAGGCAGTTACTGGTCTGAACTGCCAGGCGGGGAAACCTCTGCAGGGACATGGATTCCTGATTACAAATGCGGCATCACCTTCGACTATGAGAGAAAAAGGAGCGGACATGTGCGGGCCGTCCGTCCGTGATTGTCTGTTCTCATACGGATCAGAGAACACTGCTTATGGTGTCGAACCGCTCGTTACTGCACATGCGAAGTGTCAGGTAGAGAACATCCCTGATTTACGATGATGTATCTGCGCGGCGGATCAGGCACTCTGTGAACAGATACAGGGCATCTCCCAAAATTATTCTTTTGCCCTGCAACCGTGCTGCATGTAAAAAATAATCCCCGAAATATCACTACAGTGATCTGATTCATTTTGTCTGCATGCCTTGTTCAGAAACAACATTCCTCGACCGTTGGAGGTACTCGACAGGTGGTCAGGTCATGACATCCGTGCACAAAAATAAAGACACATTCTTTTCAGCCCTGCTTTCAGGTCGGGTATCCATGGTTGCCCTGGTTGCCTTGCTCCTGCTGTTCCTTTTTTCATTTCATAACAGTTCAATCGGTCTTCAGGACACACGGGCCCCGGCATGGTCAGGAAGCTTTTACCCGGACAATGCCGGGGAACTTGCCGGGCTCATGACTGATCTTACAAGACAGGCAATGCACGACAGACCGGACATTCCGTCAGGTACCCGGCTCCAGGCATTAATCCTCCCGCATGCAGGCTACATCTATTCAGGTCTTACTGCAGCCCACGCATCTCTGGTCCTGAAAAAGGGACAGTTCAGTAAGGTCATACTCATCGGGCCTGACCACCGGATAGGCTTTGAAAATGCGGCAATTACCAGTTTTGCAGCCTACAGAACCCCTCTCGGCACCATACCGATAGACAGTGACTCTGAAGTCCTTGGCAGATGCGGAGATCTTTTCAGACCGGTCTCCCGGTCCGAAAGTTTGGAACATTCACTGGAGGTAATTCTGCCTTTCCTACAATACAGTCTTCAGGATTTCAGCCTAGTTCCGGTTGTTGCAGGCCCATGCGATATCCATAGGGCGGCGATGTGCATCGACAGTATCCGGGATTCAGGGACTCTTCTGGTGGTCAGTTCAGACCTGTCTCATTATCTCGACTATGCAACTGCGGTCAAATGAGACAGGGAGACCATAGACATGATATTCAGCCTGAACGGCAAGGGCCTGCTCCGGTCTGAAAACAGGGCCTGCGGTTCTGTTCCCATTACTATCCTCCTTGATCTTGCCAGGATTCATGATTGGCGCCCGGTTCTGCTTCATTATTCCAACAGCGGCGATATCGCCGGGGACAGAGCTAGGGTGGTAGGTTATGCAGCCATTGCTTTTTTCGGAGATCCATCCATGCAGATAAATCGGCAGACAACAATAAACGAAGAACAGGGACAGGCCCTGGTAAAGCTTGCAAGGTCCGCCATCGAAGATGCCTTCCGGCAAAAATCACACGGTTACCAGATGCCGGAATGCCTGAAAGACGAAGTTCTGAATGCCAGACGCGGCACCTTTGTGACCATAAAGAAAAATGGTCGGCTCCGTGGATGCATCGGCAATATAAGTGGTGACTACTCAGTCATAGAGGGGGTCAGGCGAAATGCTATGAATGCCGCATTCAGAGATTACCGCTTTTCCCCGCTTACCGAGGAAGAGCTGAAAGATATTCAGATAGAAGTAAGTATACTCACAGCTCCGGAGCAGCTTTCATATAATGGGCCAGGAGAGCTGATCAAAAAACTGAGGCCGGGGAAAGATGGGGTGATCATAAGAAAAGGGGAGGCAGGAGCGACTTTTCTGCCGCAGGTATGGGAGCAGCTGCCCGAGCCTGAAGATTTCCTTTCGCGTCTGTGCATGAAGGCCGGTCTGGGGATGGATGCATGGCGCGGACCGGGACTGAATGTCATGACTTATCAAGTGCAATATTTCGAAGAAGAATAAATGCAATAGAGCGACAGGCAAGGTATATTGTCCTGTAAACAGAGAAAAAAATGAAGCGGTCGTCCTCTGGACAGTGGTCCTTACAGGAATAACGTCAGTTGTCACCCAGCTCCTTACCATCAGCGAACTTCTTTCTCAGTTTCACGGGAATGAGATCGTAGTTGCACTGATACTCTTCATCTGGCTGGTGCTTGGGGGCAGTGGGGCGCTCCTGGCGAGATAGACTACCAGAAAGAAGCTTCTGCCGATAAAGAGACCTGTGCTGGCCTGGCTGTCAATGATTCTGGCAGGGTTTTGCCCTGTCCAAATATTGGCTGTCAGGTGTCTGAAGAACCTGATCTTCATCCCAGGCACTTCGGTCGGTTTCTATCCCACGATCAACTACATCTTCTTGACAATTCTACCGTACTGCCTCCTGTTAGGTTTCGTCCTGCCTTACAGCCTCTACATCCTGAGAGCGGAACAGGGTGATTTCCCCGGTGCCAGGATATACATCGCAGACAATATCGGCGACATGACAGGCGGTATACTGTTCTCATTCTTCCTCACATTCTGGGCAACTCCCATGCAGGCGGCACTCACAGCCAATCTGCCCCTGCTGGCTGTGAGTTTACTGCTCTTTCGCGGCAAAGCCCGTTTCAGGGCCGCAGTACTAGGTTCAGGTTCTGTTGTGCTGACTATTCTTGCTAATGGTATCCTGTTGGAAGACCGTACACTGGCACGACCACATGAAAAGCCGGTCTACTACAAGGAATCCCGCTATGGCAGGATAGCACTCTAACCACAGCAGCGAACAGCTAACCCTGTATCAGGATGGGATACCTGTATTCACGAGCCATAACCTCGCGGCAGCGCAGGAAAGCATACACTATCCCCTTTCGCAGATAAAAAATCCTGAAAACATTCTTCTAGTTTCAGCAGAAGGGGGAGCGATGGCAGAAGTGGAAAAACACAGACCCGTATCGGTGGATTTTGTTGAAATCGATCCTGAGATAACAAAGGTCCTGTTCCGGTTCCGCCTTATGAAAAAAATACCCGGCCTCAATATAATCAATCAGGATGCCAGGGCGTGGCTGACTGAAACAGCCAGATTGTATGATGCTGTCATTGTAAACCTGCCGGAACCTGAAACCTTTCAGATCAATAGGATCTTTACAGACCGCTTTTTTGAGCTTACAAGGACACACCTGACATCTGGCGGGGTACTGAGTTTTTCCGTGGAAGGTTATGAGAATTATATTGCTGAGCCGCTTCGCAGGAAAGTTTCCTCCCTCTACAATACCGTATCCCGATACTTCCGGTACTATGTGCTGCTTCCTGGTAAAAAGATATTTTTTCTATGCAGTAACCGAAAACTGGAAACGGACATCCCCAGGCTCCTGTCCGAAAAAGGCATAGATGCCTGGTATGTGAATAATTTTTTCTATGGAAACCTGACAGCCGAAAGGATCTCCAGCCTGAACAGAGCTCTGCTGCCCGATGCGCCCTTGAATCTGGATGAAAAACCACAGCGTCGCAGGTAGTGTTACGGTGTAAAACATATTGGATGGTATGCTTACCATGCAGTCAACTATGCCAGAGTCCACTACCTTTTTACGTATTTCATACTCAGAGTTTCTTGCATCACTTGCAGAGTTAGGCATGACAAACCCTGCACGACCTTTGTCATTAAGAGAAGTAGCAAAAAGAGAGATCCACAAATAGTTGGCATCGGTGATTTTGTCATCTTTTTTACCTTTTGCTTTAGGCAGTCCATAGTGCGTAAAACGAGCATCATTTTTTACCGTACTCTCTTTAATGCCCTTCACATTAAAAGGAGGGTTTGCCATAACAAAATCAAACTGGTTTTCACTCTTGTAGCAGTCATCTTCATAAGAGTTGGCTT
>DTYO01000124.1 GCA_012961845.1 Thermodesulfobacteriaceae bacterium | reverse complement strand
TTCTGGAATACATACGGAGCAAAAAGGGCCCCACTCTCCTGCTGGTTGGCAAGGGGCTGACCTTTGACAGCGGAGGGATCTCGCTGAAGCCCGCCTCCGGCATGGAAAAGATGAAATACGATATGTGTGGAGGAGCTGCGGTCCTTGCCGCCATGCAGGCTGTCGGGTCGGAGAGACCGGAGAATATCAATGTAGTCGCTGTGATTCCAGCTACTGAAAACATGCCTGGTCCGGGAGCCATCAAACCGGGTGACATTATCAGCCAGTATGGGGGAAGAACCGTTGAAGTGGTGAATACCGATGCTGAAGGTCGCCTGATACTGGCAGACGCTCTGGCCTACGGAGTGGAAAAATACCGGCCAGACGCAGTGGTGGACCTCGCCACTCTGACTGGAGCAGTGGTGGTAGCCCTGGGACATCACAGAACCGGCCTTTTCAGCAATGACGATGTTCTTGCCGGAAGGATCATAGCCGCTGCTGAACAGAGCGGTGAACCTGTATGGCGTCTCCCGCTGGGGCCTGAGTACACGGAGCAGCTCAAATCAAAGGTGGCCGACCTCAAGAACGTGGGCAAGAAGGGGGATGCAGGCGCCATTACTGCAGCGGCATTCCTGGAGGAGTTTGTACCTGAAGACGTCCCATGGGCCCACCTGGACATTGCGGGTACAGCGTGGGACTATACGGAAAAAACATATGTGCCCAAGGGGCCATCAGGAATCGGTGCTCGGCTCCTGATAGAGCTGATCCGTTCATGGGAATAATCCCAAATCCAGGACGCCCCCCGTCATGCCCGGACAGATGCCGGCTCAGGCATAATCCCGGGTGCAGGTTGTGATGCCGTACCTCATTATTGATTCAAGCAGTGCACGTACAGCTCGGCCAGCCGATTTGTATCTGTCCTGGGCCGCCTTTGCCGGATACTTCGGAGCTGTTCCTGTCAAAACGGGACATCGTCTTCCATTGAAGGCGGGGGAGGCTCCAGATCCGTGCCGGCACCACCCTGCCTTTCCGCCCTGGAATCAAGCATTATAATGTCTCGGGCAATTACTTCAGTGGTCCAGCGCTTGTTGCCGTCATTGTCCTCCCAGGATCGTGTTCTCAGTTTGCCTTCGACATAGACTTTGCTGCCCTTGCTCAGGTACTCCCCGCATATTTCGGCGAGTCTTCTCCACGCAACCACCCGGTGCCACTCGGTTTCTTCCCCCCATTCCTCTCCCTGTTTGACAGCCCTGTGAGTGGCGACATTCAAAGTGGCGACAGGTGTTCCATCGTTTGTGTAGCGAATTTCAGGGTCAGCCCCAAGATTTCCTATCAGCATGACCTTGTTTAGACTTCTGGCCATTTTCCCCTCCTGTGTATATTTTTCTAAGGCACGTTGATTATATCAGGCTCAGACTATAAAACTGAACTGTCCCTTGCCGAGAAGATTGTGAAGATGCACGATCCCCATCAACTGGCCCCTGTCGGATACCACCGGAAGAACGGTTATCAGATGGCGCTCCATGACTGCCAGGGCATCGGCTGCCAGGGCAAGGGGAGAGATGGTCTTGGGATTGACTGTCATTATGTCTTCGACCGTCATCCCGGAGAGATCCTGGTGTCTGATTATGGCTCTTCTGAGGTCTCCATCTGTAATTATGCCTACAAGGGATTCATCCCCGTCAAGGACCAGGGCCGCTCCGAGAAGCTTTGAATCCATTTCCGCCAGGACCCTGGACATGTCATCCCCCGGGCGCAGCAGTGGTATGTCCGCGCCTGTGAGCATTACATTCTGAACCTCTATCTTCAGCCTTTCCCCCAAGGTGCCTGAAGGATGATTTCTCCTGAAATCTCTTTCATTGAACCTGTGTTTCTTGAGCAGGATAACGGCGAGGGCATCGCCCACAGCCAGTGTGGCCGTAGTGCTGGCAGTAGGGGCCAGACCCAGCGAGCATGCTTCCCTGGCCACCCCAGTATTGATCACTGCCTCAGCCGCCCGGCCCAGAGTGGAGTTCCGGGCACCTGTAAGGGCTATGATAGGTATTCCCCTGGTTGTGAAAACCGGAATCAGGGCGTTCAGCTCCTGCGTTTCTCCGCTGTTGGAAATTGCAATGATAATGTCTTCTCCGGTCACCATGCCGAGGTCTCCGTGCATGGCTTCCACCGGGTGCAGAAATATGGAAGGCGTACCGGTGCTCGCAAGGGTGGCGGTAATTTTTCGTCCTACCAAGCCCGACTTGCCTATGCCGGTGACTACCACCCGCCCCTTGGTACTGATAATAAGTTCAACGGCTCTGGTAAAATTGAGGTCAAGGCCGTCACGCACCTTCTTGATCCCTTCGATTTCAATGTTCATGGCCTCCCTCGCAGCCGTTATGATCGACTCGCTGTTATCGACTGCGTGTGAGTCCTGTACGGGATATGTCTTTGTATCAGATTTTGTCAATTCAAGTACCTGGAACTTTTTTATGGTTGGCGTTCAGATACGCTGCTCAAGCTGGAGTTTCCCTGCATGTTTATCTACAGGAACAGGATAGTTGCCGTCGAAACAGGCAAGACAGAATCTCCCGTGATCCCCTCCGGCCGCCTCAAGCATTGACTTGATATTGAGGTATTCCAAGCCGTCGAGGCCGAGAAACCGACGTATCTCTTCAACATTTTTTTTTGCGGCTATCAACTCGTTACTCGTGGGGAAATCTATGCCGAAAAAGCATGGAAACCGGGTGGGGGGACAACTGACCAGCATTACAATCTCCTTTGCTCCGGCATCTCGGATTTCCTTTATCCTGGTCCTGCTGGTGGTGCCCCTGATAACAGAGTCTTCTATTATCACAACTTTCTTGCCTCTGATGAATTCCCGGACGGGGTTGAGCTTGATCCTGACGGCGAAATCCCTCATGGACTGGCTGGGCTGAATGAAGGTGCGCCCGACGTAGTGGTTTCTTATCACTGCAAGTTCAAGGGGCAGATTGGCCGCCTGTGCATAGCCTATGGCGGCGTAGTTGCCAGAGTCGGGAAACGGCATGACAAAGTCGGCATCAACTACGTGTTCACTGGCTAGAGCGGCTCCGAGGCTCTTTCTGAAGTTGTATACGTTCTGGCCGAAGATGTTGCTGTCCGGCCTGGCGAAATATATGAACTCGAAAATGCAGTTGGAACATTTTCCGGACTCGACTGCCTGGAAGGAAGACAGCCCGCCTTCGTCTATGACCACCACCTCGCCTGGTGCGACATCTCTGATGTATTCAGCCTGAATGAGGTCCAGGGCGCAGGTCTCTGATGCAAGGACATATGCTCCTCCGTTCAGCTTTCCCAGACAAAGGGGACGGAATCCCAACGGATCCCTGAAACCTATCAACTTTTTCTCTGTGGCCAGCACCACGGAATAGGCCCCCTTGACCACCTGCATTGCAGATGAAATCGCCTCTTCCAGACCGTTTACACCGGCTTTGGCCATCAGATGCACGAGTACCTCGCTGTCCATGGTGGTCTGGAATATGGACCCGTGTTTTTCAAGTTCACTCCGTATAAATGCTGCATTAACAAGGTTTCCGTTGTGGGCCACTGCAAGGGTGCATCCAGCGTGATAGACACAGAAGGGCTGGGCATTCTGCAGGATCGAAGAACCGGTGGTGGAATACCTGACATGCCCGACGGCCAGGTGGCCCTTGAGTTCCTTCAGCCTTGCTTCATCGAAGACCTTGCTCACAAGCCCCATGGCCTTGTATTCCCTCACCGCTTTTCCGTCTGAACAGGCTATGCCGGCGCTTTCCTGCCCTCTGTGCTGCAGGGCGTAGAGGCCGAAATATGTCAGTTTTGCGGCCTCGGGATGACCGTAAACTCCGAATACTCCGCATTCTTCCTTGGGATAGTAAGGACGGTGATCGGATGAACTGATATGGCAGCGGATGCCGCCGGGATGAACATTCAGGTTTCCAGGCTGTCTTTCAGCCCTGTCAGGATTAGGGTTCATAGACTGTTTTCCGGTTCTTGGGACATGCAATAGCATAATATTACAGGCGATTATTTTTCTGAATAGTATTCCTGGAGGGATTTGACTTCCAGGTCCTGGACCTTCAGCGTGTCGATGGCTTCTGCAGCGGCTCTGGCCTCTGCAACCGTGGTAAAATAGGGAATTTCGTATTCTATCGCAGTCCGCCTGAGATAATATGAATCAGATCTTGTCTTCTTTCCGCTGGGAGTATTGATGACGAGATCCACTTTTCCATTTTTGATGAGGTCAACTATATTGGGACGTCCTTCCGAGACCTTGAAGACCCGTTCACTTTCAACGCCCTGTTCATTCAGGAAATCGGCTGTACCCTCCGTGGCTATAATCTTGAATCCGGCTGCCTTCAGCTGCCTTGCCACAGGAAGTACGGTGGTCTTGTCTCCTCGCTTTATACTCAGGAATACCGTGCCTTCGGTGGGCAGATGCTGTCCGGCGGCAAACTGGCTCTTCGCAAAGGCCATCCCGAAACGGCTGTCGATTCCCATGACCTCTCCGGTTGATTTCATTTCAGGCCCCAAGACAGGATCGACACCCGGGAATTTCCTGAAGGGAAAGACCGATTCCTTGACCGCTACATGGTTCACGGAAACCTCCCTATCAAATCCCAGATCGGACAGTTTCCTGCCCACCATTACTTTGGTGGCCAGTTTTGCAAGCGGCACTCCGGTGGCCTTGCTGACGAACGGGGCGGTCCTTGAAGCCCTGGGATTTACCTCAAGTACATACAGACGGCGGTCTTTTACTGCGTACTGCACGTTCATAAGACCGACAACCTCGAGTTCACTTGCCATGGCTTTCGTGGCTGCGGCTATCCGGTCTAGCATTTCTCCGGCAAGGGTATGGGGCGGAAGCACGCATGCAGAATCGCCGGAATGAATGCCCGCCTCCTCTATGTGTTCCATGACTCCGCCAATCACAGTGACATCACCGTCGGATATTGCGTCCACGTCTATCTCTATGGCATCCTGAAGAAATTTGTCCAGCAGTACAGGATGTCCCTCAGATACATCTACGGCTTTGGCCATGTAAGACCTGAGGGTTTTATCATCATATACTATGCGCATGGCCCTTCCGCCCAGTACATATGACGGCCTGACCACTACCGGATAACCTATTGAATGGGCCACGGCCAGGGCTTCGTCTGCTGAATGAGCAGTCCCGTTGGCCGGCTGCATCAGACCCAGTTTGTGCAGCATCATCTGGAAGCTTTTCCGGTCTTCGGCTCTGTCAATATTTTCAGGGCTGGTGCCGAGAATCGGCACCCCGGCCTGTGCAAGGGAATTGGCAAGGTTCAGGGGGGTCTGCCCTCCGAACTGCACGATTACCCCCATGGGTTTTTCAAGGGCTACGATATTGAGCACATCTTCCAGTGTAAGGGGTTCGAAGTACAGTTTGTCTGAGGTGTCATAGTCTGTAGAGACGGTCTCCGGATTGGAGTTCACCATTATGCTTTCATAGCCTTCTTCCCTGAGGGCGAACGACGCATGGACGCAGC
>DTYO01000123.1 GCA_012961845.1 Thermodesulfobacteriaceae bacterium | reverse complement strand
GTGCAGTTCTCGGAAGCAGGCTTAAGACCGGCAGACACCAGGATTCATTAAGTCTCTTAAAAACATTGTACCGGCTCTCGCTAGTGTAGGGTGCGGTCGGCGAATGTGTATAGATCTTCATGGGCTGGGAACCTATCCGCCTGGGCGCTGCGGAAAATAAGGTAAGCAGTCTGCTGGTCTTGTTTCCCTGCAGGTCATAGACCTCGTCAAATTTTTCCCGACGCACCCACAATATCCTTCCCATCCTGCTTTCCGTACCAAACTTTTTGTTCCTGTCCAGTATCACGGTCTTCAGCAATGGATGGTCTGAAAATATCTCCCTGAAAGGGGGAGAGGTCATAATCCACATCTCATCGCCGGGATGCTGGGCGATTATGGCATCTATCTGGGGAAGAGCCATGAACAGGTCGCCAAGGGCCGACATCTTTATGATCAGTACCTTTTTCATGACCCCAGCCTCTCAGGCCACCACCGGTGCAGAATTTCCCTGGCACATCTGCCGGCCTCATCCAGAGTTTCTCCCCTGTTCAATTCTGAACACCCAGTCTTCCAGTCATCATACGCTGTCACCCTGCCTGCCTCCATCAGGTCATTGAGGCTTCTCTGGAACTTGCAGTCCTTTCTCTTCCATCTGACGGGAAGAATCCCCACCCGGCATCCCGCTGTCAGGGCCTCGTATACCATGGACATGCTGTCTGCGGTGATCCAGACGGAATCGTTCCCGGCGTACTCCTTTTCTATCCACCCGTCCGGAGTTTCATCACACCTGAAAAATGCCGCATTGGTCTCATTTTCCGCCAGATCCGCCAGGCCACCGACCGTATCCGCAGGGGTTCTCGGCGATGAAGAAAGAGTCCATGTCACCAGTGGGTTCCTGTAAATGATATACTGGATCATGGAGAGGATCTCTCCGGTATCCCAGTGATGGCTCTTCTCATCCACCCCGCCCACGAGTATGAGGCCCCTACGTCTGTCATGACTGTAACTGGGAACGGCTGTGTTCGGCGGTCCCTCAGTGATTAGAACATTGTGCCCTTCCCGGGGCCTGTCATGTTTCGGTATGAAACACAGGTCTATTCTGTTTTTCAGAAAAAAACTGGGCGTCATGCAGGTAACGACCCGTGCCCCGCACTTTCTTTTGCAGAGCAGCATCGGGATATGGGTATGCGAACCGGTCCCAAGGATCAGATCCACCTGAAACCGGGAGACTGTATTCCGGGCCGGGAGAAGAAAAGTTCCCAGGAACCTGAGCCAGTTCAGAACGCATGTGCCCGGGGAAAAACCCGAAAGGACAACATTTGATACAGCTGTAGGTGTCAGCCTGGAAACAGATTTCAAAATCCCCTTTGTCTGCTTCTCGTGCCCCAGCCTTCCGTCAAAGAAGGCCAGTATATGGAGAGGACTTCCATGGCACCTGTTTATGTTCTTTGAATTCAATCAACAATCCCACAGTATATTTCGATCGCCCTGATATGGCAGTGAACATTTTACCTCAACTGGTGTTTCATGCAAATCAACATTCTGCAGCGCCAGTCGGACAGCCCTCTTTTTTCTTGACGCACACGGCTTTTTTCTATATTGCTTTGAAAGTCGGAACAGTCCGCAGACGCGCAGCATCGCTGCCAAACGTTTCACAATCTTATACGATCAGGAGTCATGCCATGCCGGGATTTGAAATATTCGGTGACGAAGAACGCATAGAAGTAATGGACGTTCTGGATACAGGGGTGCTGTTCCGTTACGGATTTGATGGGATGCGCAAAGGACACTGGAAGGCAAAGACATTTGAACATGAGCTGTGCCGTACAGTCGGCGCCGGCTACAGCCATCTCTGTTCCAGCGGCACCGCCGCGCTCTATGTCGCCCTGGCTTCATGCGGCATCGGGGCGGGCGATGAAGTCATAGTCCCTCCATTCACGTTTGTAGCCACCATCGAGGCCGTACTCAATCTCGGGGCTGTACCGGTCTATGCGGAAATTGACGACACCCTGTGCTTGGATCCGTCAGCAGTTGAAACAGCGATCACATCCAGAACAAAAGCGGTACTCCCTGTACACATGTGCGGCTCAATGCCGCACATCGACAGAATACAGGATCTGTGCAGTCAAAGAGGACTGGTACTGATAGAAGACGCCTGCCAGGCAATAGGCGGCACTTTCAAGGGCAGATCTCTGGGAACCTTCGGGCGCATGGGCTGTTTCTCGTTCGACCCTGTCAAGACCATCACGTGCGGTGAAGGAGGAGCCGTG
>DTYO01000122.1 GCA_012961845.1 Thermodesulfobacteriaceae bacterium | reverse complement strand
CTATGAAGGCCTCATGTCGGAAGGAATCATTGATCCCACCAAGGTGACCAGGACTGCTCTCCAGAATGCAGCCAGTGTGGCCGGACTGCTTCTCACAACAGAGGCTATGGTGGCTGAAAAGCCAAAGGAAGAAGAAGTATCTGCAGGTGGTGGAATGGGCGCACCCGGAATGGGAGGAGGCATGCCGGGCATGATGTAAGCACCTGGCATCAGACCTTCAAACAACGGAATAGACACCAGGAGCTCTTCCGGCATAATCATGCCGGAAGAGCTTTTTTCGTGCATTTTTCAGGCTGGTTCCCAAAATATCCGATCTATTAAATCTATATACCCCATCATCTTTTGTTCCTTAAATATGCCACGGACTATAGAAAAATAAATGCTTGCTACATCAAAAAGCGGAGTAGTCATAGGGATAAAAGCATTTCCGATAGACATCGAAGTTGACATATCTCCAGGACTTCCTTCCTTCAATATGGTAGGACTTCCCGAAGGCACTGTAAGGGAAAGCAGAGAGAGAGTGAGGGCTGCAATAAAAAACTGCGGCTATCCGTTTCCAACCCAGAAAATAACGGTCAATCTCGCCCCTGCAGACATAAAGAAAGACGGTACAAGCCTGGACCTGCCGATAGCATGTGCCATTTTGTGCACTGCAGATGTAATTACCCAGGATTCATTGAAAAAGTACTGTATCTCAGGGGAACTGTCCCTGGACGGTACAGTGAAACCTACCCGGGGAGTTCTCCCTCTTTCACTGGCTGTACGGAACTGGGGTCTGAATGGATATCTGCTGTCAGGGCACAATGCTCCTGAAGCTGCGGTAGTCAAGGAAACCAACGTATATCCGGTTGAACACCTCTCCCAGATTGTGGGATTTCTATCTGGATCCCTGGACATAGAACCTGTATCCGTAGATCTGGATGGACTTTTCGACAGGCAGGAAAACTGGGTCAGTGACTTCCAGGATGTCATCGGTCAGGAACACGCAAAAAGAGCCCTCGAGGTGGCGGCGGCAGGGGGCCATAATGTGCTAATGATAGGACCTCCAGGGTCTGGAAAGACTATGCTGGCCAAGCGTATAGCATCCATACTGCCCCCTTTGACTTTTGAAGAATCCCTTGAAACCACTACGATTTACAGCGTCGCCGGTCTTCTTCCTTCGGAAAAGGCCCTTATTTCCGAAAGGCCCTTCTGTTCTCCGCATCACACCATATCAGATGCAGGCCTGATCGGTGGCGGTGCCATCCCCAAGCCCGGCCAGGTAAGCCTTGCACACAACGGAGTACTTTTCCTGGACGAACTGCCTGAATTCAAGAAAAATGTGCTTGAAGGCCTGAGACAACCCATAGAAGACGGCCGGGTAACAATATCAAGAGCCAACATCACTCTTTCATTTCCTGCAGACTTCGCCCTGATAGCTGCACAGAATCCCTGCCCATGCGGTCATCTTGGCGATTCCAGGAACCGTTGTTCATGCCATCCGGCCCATATAATGCGTTACCGAAATAGGATCTCAGGGCCCCTGCTGGATCGCATAGACATCCAGATAGAAGTACCTGCCGTGCCCTATTCCGAACTTAACAGTGCCAGAGCGGGTGAGCCGTCTTCATCCATCAGGGTAAGGGTAAAAAAAGCCAGGAAAATCCAGGAAAACCGGTTTTCCGGCCTTAAAATACACTGTAATTCCCAGATGTCTTCAAGTGATCTCAATTCATTCTGCACACTCAGCCAGGAAAGCCGGGTCTTCCTGGAAACTGTTTCCAAAAAACTCTCCCTGAGCGCCAGGGCCTTTCACAGAATAATCAAGATAGCCAGGACCATTGCCGATCTCGATGGATCCTCAGACATTCATCAGAATCACATAGCCGAAGCAGTGCAGTACAGAAGTCTTGACAGGGCAAAGATATGATACTGACAGACATTTTTTTGTATTTCAAGCCCATGACAATGCAGCAGATTTGGTGAAATCGCGTTCTAGCTTGCTTCTTCAGATACCCAACACTTTTCCGTTTAATCCGCTGCACCTTTTGTTGCAGTCTTTGAGTTACTATATTTATTTTTATAATATCGTGTAATTTTCATTAATTATTTCATTGCTTTTTGAAGAGAAAAATCCGGGACTATTGGTGTAAACAGTGACACACGAACTCATTCTTGCGGGATCCGTTCACCTGGATACAAAGTTGAAAAATAATATCTATTCCACTCTTCAGGCCATAAGACCTGAACTTCTGACCGTAGAAATCAGCCGGTTTTCGGTCATATACAGGTCATTTTTTCAGCACGAATGGTTGGACAGGTACCATGAAATCCTGAAAAAACTTCCGGAAGAAAAAAAAACACATTCCAACCTGAAGCTCCTGGAACTCCAGCTGAAAATGCCTTTTGAATGGGAAGTTGCAGAAAAATACTGCAGGAATGAGGGTATCATATGCCTTCCGGTAGATACCGGTGATCTGGCAAGAAAAGAACTGCCTGTCTGGAAAAGAGAATTGCTTACATTCAAGAATGTTCAGAATCTGGTAAGTACTCCAGACTTTGATCTAAACGACCACTTTGATTCGTGCTGCCTGCAGGCGGGAAATGTCATTGAAGGAAAAGAGAATTTTTCAGAATTCCACCACCCGCTGGCCTGGCTGGCGGATGCTTACTGGGCGAAGAGGGAAAAAATACTGGCAGTAAGGATACGAAGGCTCCTCAGAAAATATTCACCTGTAGTACATTTGGGAGGGTGGATGCATATAGTTACCGGTTCCCCGTGGAAAACCATGTCGGACATGTTAATTGATTTGAATCCTGAAAGAATTATGTTATTTAAGGACACATGATCTGACTCTTCAAGGATCGTCAGGCCAGCCCGTTGAATCATAACCCGTATCTGTCAGAAAATGGTGCAGGACTGCAGATGCGGTATCATAATCGGCGGATACGTTGAAGTTGCATTAAGAATACCCTTATTGCAGCATTACGGCAGAGAAACAAATGATTGACATAAAAATTATCAGAGAAAAACCGGACCTTGTGGCAGAATCCATCAGGAACCGTTGTACCGATCTACCCTTTGACCTGATCATAGATATGGATATCCGAAAAAGAAAACTCCTGCAGGAAGTGGAAGAGCTCAGGAGTACAAGGAACAAGGTATCGGACGAGATAGGGATAAGAAAAAAATCAGGAAAAAACTGCGATCACCTGATATCCCGAATGAAAGAGGTCAACTCCGAGATTAAATCCATTGAAAAGACCCTGTCCGTCACAGATGACGAATTGAAAAAACATATCCTCTCCATACCAAATATCCCTCATCCGTCTGTACCTGTTGGCAGGAATGAAACAGACAATGTAGTGGTCAAGGAATGGGGCGAAAAACATCATATTGATTTCGAGCCTCTTCCTCACTGGGATATAGGAGAAGATCTAGGCATCCTTGACTTCAGAAGGGCTGCAAAGATTACTGGATCTAGGTTCACGGTATACCATGGCATGGGTGCAAGGCTTGAAAGAGCCCTTATCAATTTCATGCTCGATATACACCGGACCAGGCATGATTACAGGGAGGTTCTTCCGCCTTTCATCGTAAATGATCAGTCACTGACAGCCACAGGTCAGCTGCCTAAATTTGCTGATGATCTGTTCAAATTGGAAGGATGCAGCTATTACCTCATTCCCACCGCGGAAGTACCTGTAACCAATCTGCATCGAAACGAAATTCTCACTGAAGAGGATCTGCCGCTGAAATATGTTTCCTATACACCATGTTTCAGGTCTGAAGCAGGCTCACACGGAAAGGATACCAGGGGAATAGTGAGACAACACCAGTTCAACAAGGTGGAACTGGTGAAATTTGTGGAACCGGAAAATTCCTACAATGAACTTGAATCCCTGCTGAAAGATGCGGAAAAAATTCTTCAGCTCCTTAATATTCCGTACAGGGTGATAGTTCTTTGTACCGGAGATCTCGGTTTTTCAGCCGCCAAAACGTACGACATAGAAGTATGGCTGCCTGGACAGAACCGTTACTGTGAAATTTCCTCATGCAGCAATTTTGAATCCTTCCAGGCAAGACGTGCAGGAATCCGTTACAGGCCGAAGGGCCGTAAGAAAAGCAAACTTGTACATACCCTGAACGGGTCCGGTCTGGCTGTAGGCCGCACTGTGGTGGCAATTCTCGACAATTATCAGAAGGAAGACGGGAGTGTGGTCATACCAGAGGTCCTCAGACCTTACATGAACGGAGCGGAGATCATAACCGGCCCGTGAACACAAGCCAATCCAGCAGTGCCGTCAGACTGAAGGGTGCATCAAAAAACACTTCCTATGTTTCATAAACGGGTTGCACTCAAAAAACAATATAAATATCAATTAATTATCTTTTTTATTTTTCTTGTACGTCTTGTTCAGAAACAAAATTCCTGATTATCAGAGGCGCGCATTACTCCAACAGTATCCGTGTCAGTTCATTAAAATGTTCCACGTGAAACTATGCCTTGAGATTCCTGTTCTTGTAGGCTAT
>DTYO01000121.1 GCA_012961845.1 Thermodesulfobacteriaceae bacterium | reverse complement strand
GTCGAAGGGCCGGGACCTCTTTTACGATTTATCGCATGAGTCCTTAGCAGACATCCCGAAGAGCTGGAACTACTTCATCCGCATAGAGCCGCACGGACTCCAGCATATGCTCTCGGGGAACCAATCCTCCCACATTCATTTCGGCGATCACGCCGGAAAGGTGCAGGTCATCAGCGGTACAACAGCCAAAGAAGTGCTACGGGATGCCTACAGTTCTGGCATATCTCCCGGAAAAATTGTGAAAGAAAAAGGCCTGATCCAAGTCAGTGATGAATCCACCCTGAGTACCGTTATAGAAAAAGTATTGAAAGACCACCCGGCTGAGGTCGAGAAATACAGAAGCGGAACCAGAAAAGTACTCGGATTCCTCATGGGACGGGTCATGAAGGAAACCCAGGGCCGGGCCAATCCCAAAAAGGTCAATGCCATGCTGTTAAAAGCGCTGGAATAGTGCATATTGAGTAGAAGGCATGCCGCCCATACTTGCCGTGTACTTCGTATGCCTGACAATCAGCTCAGGAGGTAAAACTTGATCGACCATACTCGTCCGGAGATAATGCTCAGAGAAAGGGGCAATTCAGCAGTAATCCCCATGCGCTGGAAACACAACGCACTGTACCTGCTTGACCAGCGTATTCTGCCCCACGACGAGGTCTGGCTTGAATACCGGTCCCCGGCAGAGGTTGCCACCGCCATAACAGACATGGTGGTCAGAGGTGCCCCGGCCATCGGGATTACGGCGGCACTCGGCATGGTGCTTTCTGCATTCAGCCACAGAGACCTGCCCATGAGACATTTCCAGAAAAAATGGCGGGAGGATGCCACGGAAATTCTCAGAGCCAGGCCGACCGCAGTGAACCTGCTGTGGGCAGTAAACCGGATGAAGGCTGTATTCTCTGAAAACCCTGGCTGTACTGATACAGGAGAGCTGGTATCTCTACTGGAAAAGAGGGCGTTTTCCATATGGACTTCAGACATAGAGGCCAATCTGCTCATTGGCAAACACGGCGGGAAGATGATGCCTGACCGGGGAGGAGTTCTGACACACTGCAATGCAGGCGCCCTCGCCACCGGCGGATATGGAACCGCTCTCGGTGTAATCAGATCGGCAGTATTCAACGGTAAACGGATCAAGGTCTATGCGGATGAAACCAGGCCATGGTTCCAGGGAGCCCGGCTTACTGCATGGGAGCTGCTGAAGGATGGCATAAATGTAACCCTTGCCGTGGACAGTGCCTCAGGTTTTCTCATGAGCCGGGGACTTGTCCAGGCGGCAATAGTCGGCTCAGACCGCATAGCAGCCAACGGTGATGTGGCCAACAAGATAGGGACCTACAACCTGGCGCTTGCTGCCAGAGCCCATGATATTCCCTTCTACGTGGCAGCCCCGATATCTACCATAGACCCGGACACGGCCTCGGGAAAAGAGATCCCAGTTGAGGAACGGCAAGGAGAGGAAATTACGTGTGTAGCTGGAACCAGCATTGCTCCTGCAGGAGTCGAGGTGACAAATCCGGTATTCGATGTAACTCCTTATGATCTCGTAACCGCCATCATAACCGAGAAGGGAATCGTGTCCCCTCCATTCACCAGTGAAATCCACAAATAATCACCATGGATACTGCAAGTGAACAACCTGGAAGCAACCAGCCTGCCCCAATCAGGATTCGATAATTCTTTCAGTAGGTTGAAGAAAGCAGCAAAAAAAAAGTCCGCCCTTGAATGTTTTCTGATAATGGTGGCCAACATTTTTGATGCCTATACTGCTGCTCTGTTTATACGGGACAGTGCAGATAAAGGATGCTATACACTCAGGGCGGTGCAGAGCCTCAGCCGCCATATTGCCCCGGACTGCCGGATCGCCGCTGGACAGGGGCTTGTCGGGTGGGTTGCCAGGGAAGGGAAGATGCTCCATGCCACCCATTTTGAACATGATACCAGGACGTTGGGCGTATACACCAGGGATGTCGGGATAAAGGCCTTTCTGGCCGCACCCTTCCCGGGAAGACAAGGCGTTCTCATGGTAGATAGTAGAAACAGGTATGCATTTACGCCCAAGAAACAGCAAATACTGCAAAATTGTGCGGAGACCGCCTCAGAATTATGGAGTGCGCTGGCCCGCAAAACAGAATTATCATTTTACCGCCGCTGGCACCGATGGCAGCACGCAGTTTCAGATACCCCGGCCGGTCAGCTGGATAACCTTGTTTCGCTTCTTGATTTCGACCGGGGTCTGGTTGCATATCACGAAACAGGAAAAAAATATTTTTCCGTGCTGTCCCTGATCGGCTGGAGCCATGGCGCGAACTGCCGAAACCGCCGGTTCAATGTCGGCCAAGGGCTTACCGGGTGGGTTTTCAAGCACAGGCAGCACCTGGTACTCAGTAAACTCGGAGAACACAGGGAACGATCCTATATTCTGTTTCAAGGTGATCGCCTGGACAGAGGGCCAGCTCTGGTGGGCATCTATTTTCCCGTAGCTTCAGGGGCACTTGCCTGGATCCTTTCAGGCAACACCAGCCCTTCCTTATGGCCTGAAGATTTTGCCGATCTGCTTACCAGCGCCATGGACAGAATTTATTCAAAGGGAGGGTCGATTGGGTCTTAGAAGTCTCAGGCATCTTCTGAAAAGAGACATGGCCATGGACCTGGGCACTGCCAATACCCTTGTCTACCTTGAAGGAGCGGGAATAGTCCTCAATGAACCGACCATGATAGCTCTGTCTGAAGAAGGCCGGGTTCTGGCGGTTGGCAGTGCAGCCAAATCTTATTGGGGGCGGACTCCGCAGGGGATCAGGGCACTCAGACCGATGAAAGACGGTGTGATCGAAGATTTTCATGCCGTCAGCCGGCTTATAAAAGTATTTTTGCAATCTGCCATGGAAATAAAGGGGGGCTTGAGTCCCAGAATAGTAGTCTGCGTCCCTTCAGATATGACCCAGGTAGAAAAGAAAACCGTTCTGGAAGCGTCTGCCTGCAGCGGTACCAAAAAGATATATCTCCTTGAAGAGACATTGGCGGCTGCCATAGGAACGGGGATTTCTGTCGGTTCCGGAGATCCAGGGATGGTAGTGGACGTGGGTGGAGGCACCACCGAGGTAGCGGTAATCTCAAACTGGGCTTTCGATCATTGCGAATCGATACGGGTGGCCGGGGATGAAATGGATGAAGCCATAGTAAAGTGGGTGTTAAAACAAAAAGGCCTGCGCATTGGATCAGGTACTGCCGAATCCATCAAATGGAAAATAGGCTGTGCATCACCGGCGGAAGCGGCTTCACTTGAATGCTCAATATCTGGCAAAGACACCATCAGCGGCCTCCCCAGGACTGTCACCATCAAGGCTGCAGAACTCGTACCGGCATTCCTGGGACCCTTGGAAGCCATTGTCAGCGTTATAGAATCTGTATTGATGGCCCTGACACCTGAAACCAGGCATATCGTAGAACAGGATCTGGTTGCTGTGGTTGGTGGAGGAGCACTGTTGAGGGGGTTTCTTTCTTTTCTGCACGACAGAACAGGACTCAACTACATGCTGGATTCCGATCCCATGACCACGGTAGTCCGGGGAGCAGGCCAAGCCATAGAAAATTTTAGACAGTTCAGAAAGGTCTTCAGCAACTGAGCCCGGATCATCAGGCCCGCAGACCTGCCCTGCCTGCGGCCGGCCGGTCGAGACCATGTGCCCATGCAGACTTAATGAATCATGAAACGAATAGATAATTGTCTCTCACGTCTTAAACCTTCTCACTGTACACTCATGGATGCGGCCGCTGCCGCCGCCCTTGAGGCCGGACACATCATAAACAAACTCTATGAGCAGCCCCACATGATCCGGTACAAGGGCAGCATCGACCTGGTAACCGAGGCCGATACGGCTTCAGAGGAAATCATCCTGGAAGCGCTTTCACAGGCCGCTTCCGATATCCCGGTTCTTGCAGAGGAATCATCATCCGGCATACAGGAAATCCCCGCCGGCCAAGTATGGATAGTAGATCCACTGGACGGCACTACGAACTTTGCTCACGGATTTCCATGGTTCTGCATCTCCATAGCCCTCATGGAAGCGGGCATGGTCAGACTGGGAGTAATTTATTGTCCGGTGCAGGATGAACTGTTCTGCGCCGGTCATAGAGCCGGGGCATGGCTGAACGGCCGGCCTATCAAAACCACCAGGGAATCGCAACTTTCCAGATCTCTTCTTGCTACAGGTTTTCCTTACGATGTCCAGAAACACCCTGACCCAGTCATAGCTTCACTAAAGCGGATGCTGACCAGGGCCCAAGGGATCAGGAGGGCAGGCGCTGCCGCTGCAGATCTAGCTTATGTGGCCTGCGGCCGTCTGGACGGCTTCTGGGAGATCAAGCTTAAACCCTGGGACACTGCTGCAGGACTGCTCCTGGTAGAAGAGGCAGGCGGAAAAGTCACTGACTTCATGGAAAAACCCTACTCTCCCTTTGTGCCGGAAATCCTTGCATCGAACGGTCTGATCCACGAAGACATGGCGGCCTTGCTCAGAGACTTCAGCGGACATATGTCATGAGTACTTTTCGTACCATAATCTGCAGCAGATGCGGCAATAAAATCCGCATCTATTCCAATCCCGTTCCCACTGTAGATATTATAATCAGGCTGAAGGGCGGTATCGTTCTAATCGAGAGGACTAACCCTCCCCACGGTCTGGCACTGCCGGGTGGATTTGTGGACTACGGTGAAAGCCTTGAGAATGCCGCAGTCAGAGAAGCCATGGAAGAAACAGGTCTGACTATCAGATTGACCGGCCTGCTAGGGGTTTATTCAGATCCTGACAGGGATCCGCGACAGCATACCATCAGTACAGTCTTCATGGCAGACGCTGAAGGATCTCCAACGGCAGGAGATGATGCTGCTTCAGCGACTGTTTATTCACTGGAAGCCGTCCCAGACAATCTTGTCTTTGATCACTCCGAGATAATAGAAGATTACCGGATGTTTCTGGATAGCAGCGGCCTCGTACGCCCCATCGGCAAGGATACAAAAACCCTCTAAATCCGCAGCCTGAAAATCCGGTGTCGATCAGCCTGGCTGCGATTGACCGGCTCAGTGGCCTTGCACTGTTGTCAGGGTCATCATCCGTTCAAGGCCCTGCTGCCCCACAAAATTCCTCTGGCCCCATCTCTGTGCAGCACCACTGCATTGCCGCCGCTTTCCTTGGCAGCGTACATGGCTTCATCGGCCTCCTGGATCAATCTGTTGATGTCGTGCCTGAGATCTCCTGTATTTCTGAATTGTGCGATACCGAGGCTCAGACATGTCTGACCCGTGTTTTCCTTCAGATAATTGTACCTGATACGTTCAGCTATACGGCGGACCTGGCCTGAGTCGGCCTGAGGCACGATCACAGTGAACTCATCGCCGCCGTAGCGGAATACAGTATCCACATTCCTTCTGGTTGACGCAGTCAAAACCCGCGCCAGTATCTTCAGCACCCTGTCTCCTTCCCGATGGCCGAAACAGTCATTAAGTCTCTTGAAATTGTCCAGATCAATCATGATCAGGAACAACGGGTACTGCTGGCGTGAGGCCCTCTCTGTCTCCTTTTCCAACAATTCATCGAACATACGTCTATTAAACAGGTCTGTCAGACAGTCCCTGGCAGAAAGGCGCTTCAACTTATTCCGGAAGCCCCTCTCTCTTATTATCCTGTTGAGCTTGGCCTCCATTTCATCAAGTCTAAACGGTTTCTGTACAAAATCACATGCACCTGCAGTGATAACATCTGTATAAGTAAAATCACGTATATACCCGGTCATTGCCATTATGTCGGTGTCCGGCCAGGTCTTACGGATGTTCTTTATCAGCTCTATTCCGTCCATGTTGGGCATCATGATATCCGTTATAACGATGGTTGCCGGCGACTGTTCCAGTAGCGAAATGGCCTTCAGGCCGTCATTGGCCACGCGGAACTCATGCCCGAGCCCGGAAAGGAACTCGGCGAGAAGCTCCAAGATGGCCGCGTCATCGTCAACGATCAACAGATGCTGAGTTTCCTGGTCTGTTTCATCACAAGACGGGCATACAGTACAGTCTCTTAAATCAGTCGGAGTCACAGATAATAGATTCCTCTCAAGCTTTTCTGAACAAAGAGTACCTGAATATGAATCCGGACCGAAGGCACCCTTTCCAAGGCAGAAATGAAATACGACCTGTATATCGGCACACAGTCTGAATAATCCGGCGGAAGAACCTCAAAAACATTCGCCGTACATGAAACAAAAATTATGGCTTGGGAATATACGGCAGTTTGCAGTAAAGTAAATTACAGAATGATCCGACAATATTAAAACTGATCTCCCGAACAGCTTGGTTGATTTTAATTTGAAATAATTTAAAGTCCTCTCATGACTCCTGTCTCTGATACACCGTATCGGGACCAGCAAAACAATAATTGAATTTTTCTTAACAGCATGCAATGGATTTGATAATAGGCAACAGTTCCCCAATCAGACGCATAAAGGAGTTGATCTGCCAGGTAGTGGATACTGACCTGAATGTACTTATTTGCGGCGAAAGCGGTGTGGGCAAAGAGCTTGTAGCCTTGTCACTGCATAACTTATCAAAACGCAACAAGCACCAGATTGTCAAGGTCAATTGTGCTGCGCTGCCCGGTGAATTGCTTGAGAGCGAACTATTTGGATATGAAAAGGGGGCCTTTACAGGGGCGGTCAAATCCAAACCCGGCAAATTCGAAATGGCCAACCAGGGCACCATGTTTCTCGACGAAATCGGAGACATGCCTCTGCCTCTGCAGGCAAAACTGCTGCAGGTCCTGCAGGATGGTGCCTTTGCAAGGGTCGGCGGGCTGGAAGAAATAAACGTAAATGCATGGGTCATCGCAGCAACAAACCACGATCTGGAACAGGATGTTCAGAAAGGCATTTTCAGAGAAGACCTGTTTTACCGCCTGAACATAATAAAGATCGTTGTCCCGCCACTGAGGGAAAGAAAAGAAGATATTCCCCTTCTCATAGAACATTTGCTGAATAAGCATCAGAGTGTCTCCAAGGGACGCCATATAACCATATCCGACAGGCTCAAAAAGATATTTTCAGAATACTACTGGCCAGGCAACGTCAGAGAACTCGAAAATTATGTGAGACGAATAATGGTCTTGGGGGATTCAGACGCACTGGAAGAAGAAATCCTCAAACGCATGGATGTAAGCACCAGGGAATGCTCCACCTCTGAAATCTGGGCACCTGATGAGTCCCTCCTTAACTCAGTGCTTGAAAACTGCAAACAGGAGGCACAGGGAAAATTTCCATCTCTCAAGGAAATAAAGAAAAAGAGTGTAGCCCGCATAGAACGAATCGTAATCGAAGAAGCGCTACGCCGGACCAAGGGAAATCGCAAGCAGGCCGCCCAGCTTCTGCAGATAAGTTACAAGGCCCTTTTATACAAGATAAAGGATTTCAAGGTGAAAATGCCTCAGAAAAATCCTGAGGAGGTTCTCGAATTGAAACTTCCAGAAAACACTTCCTTTATATAAAAAGTCCCATTCCTGTCACAGAATTTTTTTTCCAAAAACAGTAAAGCTTTTCTCTCACACCACTTATTCCACCAAATATCGGGGATTTCCTGCTTGTTTTCCGCAGTAATCACTTTTTTTTTGGTATTCTTCTTGCTTTAATATTCAAAGACTGTATGACAGTTTTCTGTCAGCCCTCAATAAAATTTGCTGTCTGTTTCCAGGAGATCGGTGTTGTTGAAAAAAACACACATTGAAAGAAGACGTGTTTCCAGGATTCCAGTGAGACTGTTGCTTAAGCTGAAGGGTATTTCGCAGCAATCAGGGATAAAGGTGATATCTTCTGATATCACCTCTTACGGGGTCCAGATAGAATCACCTGTGCCGGTCAATATCAACGAAAAACTAGAGATCACCGTGATGGGATCAGGCCGCCTCAAAAAAAAATACAAGGCCATGGGAAAAATCAGGTGGACCAGGCATCAAGACGGCAAATTCAGAAGCGGCATAATCTTCACTAAGGAAATAAACTGGCCGCTTCCTCTCTACAGCCTGAGTGAGACCCTGGAAAAATTCCCCAAGTACTCATCCGTTGTCCAGGATCTCATTGATACAATAGATGACGGGATCCTGGTTATAGATGCGTCATTCAATATACTTGCCTCAAACAGGCATCAATCCTTGTGCGTTCCCAGGGATCCAGTCAGGCTCCGCAAGAAAAACCTGTCAGAGACCAGCTCCATTTTGAATGTATCTGTTGAAGGCATGACATTCAGAGAGCATCTCCGGAGAGCAATGAAAACCAGAACAGAAAAACGGATCAATGCCTTTCAGTATATCGGGCTTACGAGCGCGGACCAGAGGCATCCCCGGTTTTACAATATCTGGGTCTCACCCATAATGGATTTCAGCGGCAGCACCTGCCTGGTATTGCGAACCCGGGACGTCACTGCGCTGCATCATCTGCGCAACCGCCAATCCATCAGAGAAAGATACTTTAAATATCAGTATAACCACCTGACGCTGGGTTTTCTGTTCGATGATCTCCTGGAGGATCTTGTCAATCCCCTGTCCGCCGTCATGGGACGCCTCGACTTGATCAGGCTGAAGCATCTATCCGACCGCTCCTCCTGCGAGGCTGATGATTACGGAGACTGGACGACCGACCTCAGAACTGCCCAGGATATTCTCAGGAAGATCAAGGATTACTGTTACCTGGCCACAAAACGGAGAGACAAGGAGATACTGGGCTCCCCTGTCACGATATCCCTCAACCATATGATAAAAGACGAAATAAAAACTCTGGAGCTTCACACTCCTTTCAGGAAAATCCGAAAAAACATCTCCCTTCAGCCAAACCTGCCGTTATTCCGTGCAGAATATACAGAGTGGGCCAATTCTTTTGTGGCAGTGTGTCATGCAATGATGAAACAGATGACAACTCTTGACAGAGGAGAGCTGTGGATCAGGACCGCAGTCGAAGACGGAAATATTGTTCTGCAGATAAGCCACAATGGACAGGCCCTGAGGTTTTCTCCGGAAGAACCAGCATTTACGTTTCTGCAGTACCTGAGACAGAAGCATGGAATAAAAGTCTGTATTTCCGGCGGATCAGGTTTTCAGTCTGTCACATTCAAACTGGCCCTGTCCTGACAGGAATTAATCCAGGATTATTCACTTAAAAAGCCAGGCAAACGCCGATTAACATAAATGACAGCAGGTTACAGGAAATATAGTAAGTCAAGAACTGCACCAGAAAGGTGCGGCGAATTCAATGAAAAATTATTAGGCATGCGAAGCCGCAAGAGTTCGCCACTTCACCAAATCTGCCGCATTGTCAGGGGCTTGAAACGCCACTGCGCCCCCTCCGCCCTGAATATTCGGCAAACTCTCGAACCGAATTGTCCTGATTAAATCTTCAGGTGGCGGCGAACTGAATCTTTGAGTTCATCCAGATTGAACGATTTGACTATATAATCGTCTGATGCCCATGACGCCAGATCCTGCTTGTACTCAGGATAGGCCGAGCTGAGGATTACCGGAACATCAGGCTTGCTCTCCTTCATCTGCCTGAGCACCTCTATTCCATCCATTCCAGGCATGTTTATGTCCAAGATTATCAGATCCGGCTGTTCCGAATTAAAGGCATTGAGAGCATCTTCGCCATTCATGGCTGAAATGACCGTATACCCCTCTTCTTCCAGCTCTTCCCTGTAGAGCAGATGTATGCTTTCTTCATCGTCAACGACCAATATCTTTTTCCCTTGCTGGCTCATAGATCACCTCAGACAGAATCAAAGACTTAACTCCGCGAAACATCTAACAGGTCTAATTCGCATAATGCACAGCCGCCCCTGTATTAAAAAACACCATCATGCTGGAAATCACAGTCCCCTGGCCTTTTCGACCTGCTCCTGTTTTGATTTGCATTTTATGCAGAGTGTGGTGACGGGCCTAGCCTCCAGACGCTTGGTTCCTATATCTTCACCACATTCCTGACACTCACCATATGTACCTTCTTCTATCATTTCCAGTGATTTTTTGATCTTTTTTATAAGTTTTCTTTCTCTGTCACGGATACGAAGTTCAAAACTCCGTTCGGACTCAATTGACGCCCTGTCTGTGGGATCCGGAAAATGATCATCCATATCAGTCATCTCTACCAGGGTCTTATCCGCCTCATCCAGCAATTCGTCCAGTTTGGCCTGGAGAAGCTTCTTGAAATAATCCAGTTGAGCCTGTTCCATTATGTTCGTTCCTCCCGGACCTTTCTCTGCCAGGTCCCGCTTTTGCCTCCGGACTTGTAATCCAGACTTATCTCTTCAATGGTCATCTCTTTTGTCACCGCCTTACACATGTCATATATGGTCAGGGCAGCAACCGATACCGCAATCATTGCCTCCATTTCAACTCCAGTCACCCCTTTTGTCTTCACCCGTGCCGTGATTTCCACGGCACTGTCTTTTTCATCAGGCAAAAATTCGATTTCTACGCTGTGCAGTGGCAAGGAATGGCAGAGGGGAATGAGAGAATCCACCTTTTTTGCCGCCATTATTCCGGCAATACGAGCTGCGGCAAACACATCACCTTTTGGGATTCTCATGTCTGCAAGCAGTTCAAAGGCCCTGCTCCCCATTATTATCCGCCCGCTTGCCACCGCTTCCCGCAGAGATTCAGGCTTGCCGCTCACATCCACCATGCGGGCCATCCCCCTGTGGTCGATGTGGGAAAAGGCGTCCTTACTCTCCATGTCCTACTCCGTGACTGACAACGGCTTCGGCTCTCTTCAGAATCCGTTTAAAAAAGCCATCCCCGTTCTTTTCGGTCTCTATTTCAGCAAATTCTTGCAGAATTTCCTTCTGACGCTCAGTAAGCCTGACAGGAGTTATCACGTTTACCTCAACAACCTGGTCACCCTGTCCGTATCCCCTCAGGTCAGGCACCCCCAGTCCTTTGATCCTGAATTGTGTACCGGACTGTGTACCTGGAGGAATTTTCACCTTATGTCTTCCGTCCAGGGTAGGCACATCCACTTCATCACCTAGAGATGCCTGGGGAAACGAAACGGGAATTCTGCAATAGATATCATTGCCCTTTCTCTCGAAGAAATCGTGAGGTTCCACGTGCAACACTATATACAGATCTCCACTGGGCCCGCCCCTGAAACCTGCGTCCCCTTCACCTTTCAGTCTCAGCCTCGAACCAGTATCAACACCTGCAGGAATCCGGGTCTTGATCTTGTTTTTCTTCCTGACCCTTCCCTTGCCCTGGCAGGATTTACACGGATGAGTCATGATCGTTCCTCTTCCCGAACAATTTGGACACTGGGATGAGACCCTGAAAAAACCTTCGGTTCTGATGATCTGACCCCGCCCCTGACATTGTGGACAGGTCATCGTCCGGCTTTCCGGCCCCGAACCGGTTCCTTTGCAGCTGTTGCAGGTCTCCAGTCTGGTGATCTCTATTTCCTTCTCAGCCCCCCTGGCGGCATCTTCAAAAGATACAGCTAGATCCAACCTGAGATCTGAACCGGCTTCAGACTCCATGCCACCACGCCTGCCCTGACCCCCGGTAAAACCGAACAGATCTTCGAACAGGTCTCCAAAGGTACTGAAAATATCGTCGGCGCCGTTGAAGCCTCTGAAACCACTACCGGCAACACCGGCCATACCATGAAGATCATATGCCTGCCTCTTTTGAGGATCCCGCAACACATCGTAGGCCTCTGCCGCTTCCTTGAACATCTCCTCCGCCTCTTTGTCGCCGGGATTTCTGTCAGGATGATATTTCAAGGCCAGTTTTCGATAGGCCTTCTTTATTTCAGCAGAGGATGCCTGAGAAGAGACCCCCAGCACCTCGTAATAATCTTTTTTCATGTCCTGAAATTAAACCTTGATTTTTTATTTTTCACTCTGATTGCTGCTCACCTGAAGAGCCTGAAAAATCTGCTGTTCCTCCGCTTCCTGAGCCAGTTCTTCCAGATTGCCGAAAGACACTCTGCCTGCAGCGATTTCCCTGAGCGCCTGAACGATCTCCTTATTTTTGCATTGAACCAGCGGCTGCGCCCCCTTGCGCAGCTGTTTGACTCTCTCGATTGCCAGATGTACCAAGTTGAAACGCCCGGGCACCTGCTCCAGGCAGTCTTCGACCGTAACTCTTGCCATATTAATGTCCTCCCTGTTGAACCAGATCAAGACCTGTCAGGCGTTTCCATGGATCTTACCTGCACCCCGCCTGTCCCAGATCTGATCATAGGTATCCGGAAAATGGCTCATTATAATATCAGTTCAACTTGCCGCAACATCTAATTATTATCGAATGCCAGACGGCCTGGTACGGAACAGACCCCGGCAGAAGCCCGGGAAACGCCCACCCCGCAGGCCGCCTACTTGATCCCAAAGCATGTCTACATTCTCCAAGACCTTGAGCTCGAAACAGTGCCCTGGAAACGGCCCCCACAGGTACGTTGAAACAGACATGAAAAGTCCGGCCCATGAAGTCGCAGAGGTCCCCATTTCCACCAGACCTGCCGTGCTGCAAGGGGATCGAAGTACCACCCAAAATGCGTCCAGCCCCCATTTCATCCTGCGCCCCCTGACCAGCTTGCAGACCAGATAAATCCAGGTTAATAATACGGCAGACTCACCAAGACAGCCGCATTCTGCTGCTTCATTTAGATATACTTAACCATAACAATAAATCTTTTTCCATTGGCTGCAATTCGGGAGGAAGTTGAAGAATCTTGAATTCATCTGCTTGCTGGACCGAGAGGATTCTGGCCCTCACCAGAGAAGTCAGAAAAAGGGACCTTGCCCTGCACCTGGGCCGGGATGTCTCATGGGAATGTATTTCAGACACGGTTGATCTCCGAGATATCCGGCAACTTGAATCGCTCGCAGCCGACTCTCCATCCTGCAGGAGACTCTATTTTCAGGCCTCCGATCATTTTCTGAGACAGCAGGTTGAACCATTTCAGGCCATGCTGTCCACATGGATGAAAGGGGCCATGGCACATATACATGACGCCCGGGTACCCTTCTCCCAGGTCATTACCTGGTGCCAGGACGCGGAAGACAGAGCTGCAAGGCGTATTCTGGCCAGAGAAGTCCTGGCTCTCTGCCGATTTCTCGCTCCCTTCTGCCATGCATCCTGGAAAGCCCTTCTTGCCTCTGTGGAAACCGACCTGGGATTCACCGGTTATCCGGAATACTGCGAGACGAAAAGGCAGATATCTCTGGCCGTGTATGAATCCATGGCCAGGCAATTCCTCGCTGAAACTAGGGAAGCATATCAAGACCTGATAGGCAGATGGCT
>DTYO01000120.1 GCA_012961845.1 Thermodesulfobacteriaceae bacterium | reverse complement strand
GCAGAAGGGACATGTCACTTCGGCTTCAGGCGGATTTTTTTTGCTGGATCCCGGCGACATTACAGCCTCTCTTTAAAATAAAAAATTCACTTTCTGACGGTTCCAGGATATATCTTTAAAACTTTTCCAAACAGGATAAAATGTTGATTTCATGATACCAGAAAAAGATCGGTATTGTTTATTCAATGCATGTCATTTTTTTCGGGTACAATCGTAAAGAACTGCTCTTAATACTAAAACAGAAGGAGAACCGAATGACTTCATCGCAGAAAAGGTCTGGTAATATGGATCAGTTCGTCAAAGACCTCGAAAGGGAGCTTGCGGAACACCCCGGTTCCGTAATCGCTGCTCACAGGCTTGCCCTGGCATACTGGCGTTCCGACAGGCTCCAGGATGCCGTGGAAACTTTCAGGAAGGCCCTGGCCATTGACGAGAGCTCTCAGGAAATACGGGTAAACCTGGGAACACTTTTCCTCCAGATGGGAGAACTGGAAAAAGGCATTCAGGAAAACAAAACCGCACTTAAAATACATCCGCGGTCGGCAGAGGCCATGGCAAATATTGGCTCTGCATATATTCAGTTGAAAAAATGGCAGGAGGCGTCCGATTATCTACAGCAGGCCCTGCAGGTGAAACCTGACATGGTGCCATGCTGGACCAATCTAGCAACTGTGCTCATCGAGCTGGGTAAGATCGACGATGCAGTGGCAGCCGGAGAAAAAGCCGTAAGCCTGGCTCCTTCCTTCGGACTTGCCCACAACAACCTGGCTGTAGCCTATTACCACAGCGGTGAATATGACAAGGCACTGGAGCACCTTGAAAAAGCGGAGCAGCACGGTTATCCGGTCCATCCCGACTTCAAAGAAAAAATTTCAGCAGCATCTGGAAAAACCACAGGAGACTGACAACAACTCATGGTCAAGAAAATAACTGCCCATAAACCCAGATGTCCTTTCTGCGACAGATACATCGACCCTCCGGTAGACATGGAGCCCAAGAGACTCGGGGATTTTGGTTTCGGTGTCTGCAGATGTGGTGCGGTTTACACCCATGACATCACCGGCCACAATCTGGGAGCTGCATTCGTAGAGGCCTTGGGGTTTGCTGCTGACGACGACTGGGATCTGGCCTGGAGCCTGGTTCCGGGTGATGATTATCTGGATGCCATTGTTGAAAATTATGACGCTGAAACCCATCTGATCCAGCCAACCGGCAGGAATCTCGAAGGGAAACGTATTTCAGGTGCTCTGAGTTTCATCCGTCTCAACAGAGAAGTCAGAGAAGTCACGGAAAAAGGAGTCCGAAAAAAGATTCAGACACGACGGGGCGTATCGTATCAATGTAAAGGATCCATGACGACTGTCCAGGCCAGGCATGCTACTTCTTCAAGACGCTACAGCAAGCGTGAAGTCAGGAAACAGGTGGAATCTGAAAACCTCGACAGGCTCCATTCAATGGCTGTCGATGATCCGCTGGTCCTTCGAAAGATTCAGAGGCTGCTTTATTCGGCCGATGAAGTTCTGCGCTGGAAAGCAGTCAAATCACTTGGATCAGCAGCCGCCGCCCTGGCTGATAACCGGCCTGATGTGGTCGGTGATCTGGTCAGAAGACTGCTTTATGCCAGCAACGACTCTGCTGCAGCCAGCTGGGGGACCCTTGAAACTGTCGGAGAAATAATACGGTACCGGCCCGAAATGTACGGGTCTTTCCTGCGCCACATCCTGGGCATGCTCAAGGATCCTAGCTCCAGGACTGCAGTCCTCTGGGCAGTGGGCCGTATCGGGGAACTACATCCGAAAGTAGTGAGAAGCAGCGCTTTTTTTGCAATTTTCAGTCTGCTTGAGGACCCTGATCCGTCCGTCAGGGGACACGCTGCCTGGACCCTCGGCCTCATAGGGGCTCACGAAGCCCGGAAAGCCATAGAAAAACTTTTTGGCGACACCGAAGAGGTTAGCCTCTTTGATGGCAGAAAAACAAGATATACCACAGTTGACGAACTGGCCCGGGAAGCCATTAAAATCATAAGCAGCAGGCGGAGCCCGGGACATGAGGAGGAAGACATGACAGCCGATTCGGAGAAGAACCGTATTGACTCGGATGAACTTGAAGCCGCCAAGGCTCTATACCGTAAAGCCGAGATAGATGCAAACAGGGGAATGTCTCTGGATGCACTGGAAAAATTTGAAAAGGTCCTGAGCGTATTTGAAGAGGCCGGATGTTTTGTGGAAGTAGCCAACACATGTGAAAAGATGGGCGATATGTACACCATGAGAGGCAGTTTCAGAAGGGCCATCCCGCTGTTTCTGAGGGCGATGGCCATCTGTGAAAAAGGACAGGATCCTGTCAGTACGGTACTCATCTCGGACAAGATCATAGATCTGTACCGTCAGCTGAAAGAACATGAAAAGGCTCTGCCATATTACTTTCGAGCCCTTGAGCTTGTGGAAACTCTCAAGGACTCCACCCGGGCCGCCCACTATCTCACGGGAATCGGCGACGTCTATACGGAACGCGGGGAAGATAACAAGGCTCTCGAAGCCTATAAGCTCGCCCATAAGCTCTACCACGGCATGGGCTCCAGGGAACGAATGGAGATTCTCGAGAGGGGGATAGCCGCCATCAAGCAGAGAATAGGCGCAGCGTAGCTTCGTGCCTCGCAGGAAATCCGGTCTCTGCCGTGATCAGACTGCAGACTGAACTGCCTATCCTTACGGTATGCCGGGCACATATCTTCATGGTGCTGAAGAAATAGCAGGAAGGACACCTTATGGAACTGCTGCGAAAATATATCGACAGAGAGCTGAACCTAAAACACGTGAAAGATACGGACATGCTGACCAAGTATGGTATCACCTGCCGCCACCTGCCTGACCCTCCGGAGGTATTCGATGAATTCGAATTCGGTATCGACTTTTATGGCAGTCAGGATGCGGCCTTTGTGGTGACAGTAGAAAAAATGCGTATAGTCAGGATGCTGTTCGGCTTTCTGGACAGTGACAATCCTGACATCCTGAGACCTCTGCCGGAAGAAAGGCTTGAACTGCTTGTCAAGGAGAGGGGGCGGGAACTCCAGGAATTCTTCGACTTTATTTCGCAGTGATTACTCTCCAGATCAATAATCGACAGATCCGCCTCATCATCCGATAAGTTATCCGCCAACAGTACTGAATGAACCGAAGGCAGCTCTTACGATATGTTTTTCCGGTGGCCTCATAGACTGTCATATGGCAGCAGGAGTAATTTTTATGATGAAGCTCAAGAAAACCCTGAAGAAAGTATTTACACTGTCGTTTTTTCTCTTTGCATATTATCCCGGCACAGGCACTGATGCCTGGGCCCATACCAATATAACTCCCGATGAAGCCCGGGCCTTAATCTCAAACCCCGGCAGGGAATTTATAGTTGTCGATGTCAGGGAAGAAAACGAGTACTGCAGCGGCCACATCCCGTGTGCGGTTCTTCTGCCGTGGCGGTCGGGCATCCTGCGAGAGAGATACAACGAACTGTCCGAGGATGCAGAAATTTATGTAATATGCCGCAGCGGGAGCCGCAGTAACGATGCTGCCAATTTCCTGGATTCCATGGGGTTTTCCAGGGTCTTTGATATTAAGGGAGGCATGTCCCTGTGGAACGGTGAAAAGACTGCCTGTACAGACACCGCCCCCTTCCTGTATTTCCCGCACATAGCAAGCAGAGACGGCTGGGAAACCGAAATCTGCGTCATAAGCGGCACATCCGATCACCAGATCACCGGCAGTTTCAAGGCCTATGACCACAATGGAACACTGGTTTCCGAAATGACCGTACCGTCTCTGCCGCCCAACAGTCGGATGGAGATTACGGTTGGCACTTCATTTGAAAATCCTCAGGACATCCGTTACATAGTCTTTGATTCATCTTCCGGTTTTGTAAGAGGGTACCAGAATTTCCATACGAACGGAACCTACAGGGTAGCAGTACCGGCAGTACGGGAAATCAACATGGAAGACCAGATCTTCATCCCGCACATAGCCTCTGATAGTGAGTGGTGGACCGGTATAAGCCTCCTCAATACGGGCGCCTCACCTGCAGCTCTGACAATTATATTTGACAACGGTGAGACGAAAGAACTGGCTCTGTCGGCACATAAGCACAAGGCGTTCACTGTACGCGACCTATTCGGCGGCACACCGAAACCGGACATCCACTCGGCCGTCATAAAGAATGCCCGGGGAATCACGGGTCTTGAACTCTTCGGCAGCACATCAGACAGCAACATGGATTATCTCAGCGGAATCCTGCTGACCGGTGCAGCCCATACCGAGCTTGTTTATCCGCACGTCGCAAGTGACGACAGGTGGTGGACCGGCATCGCAGCCTTCAATCCATCGGCGGACACATGCACTTTTCGTATCCAGCCATACAGCGAAGAGGGCACCCTCTTGGAACCGGTAATACTTGAAATTGAGTCAGGATCACGCTATTCTGCCACCGCCGTGGACATCGGCCTCCCTCACGGCACCGCATGGTTCAAAACCGAAGCATCGACACCTGTAACAGGATTCGAGCTTTTTGGAACCAAAGATGGACAGGGACTCGGAGGCTATACTGTTCTCCATTCCGGCATTAAACGTGGAATTTTTGCAAAACTCGAAGACAACGGTTGGACAGGTATCGCCCTGGTCAATCTGTCCGAAGACACGGCCCATGTCTCATTCAGTGCCTTCAACGACAGCGGCGGCATCATAGCTGAAGAAACCGTGTCCATAGCCCCTTTCTCCAGATATGCGGACATGCCGGGCAACGTCTTCACAGGAGACATTTCCGAAGCCACTTATATCCTCTTCTCTGCAGACAGGGAAATGGCGGGATTTCAGCTCAATGGTTCATTCGATGGTATGATGCTGGACGGCATTCCACTCCTGGACTACAGAGGGCTGTAAAAATAACAGAGGGCAGTCCCGGAAAAACAGATCGTTGCTCCAGGACCGCCCTTTCCAGCATTAATCAAACCGCTTATTGCGGCACTTCCTCCTGATTTCGGCCTCTCTACACGCCCAGGGCGGTCTGAAGCAGCTTCATGGCGGTCTCACCACCCTTATTCTTGACATAATCCAGGATTACGGGCATAAACTTGCCTATCATCTCCTTATCCATACCCAGCTGTTTGAAGCTCTGTGCCAGCTCGGCGGCAGACCCCAGGGAAGAGGATGCCTTTTTGGCAAGGGATGTCAAGCCGCCCATGGAAGTGGATGTAGAGTTGTCTGAATCCGGTGCAGCCTCCATCAGGCCGTCAATGCCTGGCACCGCTTCATCGATTTGCTTGAATTCTTCAGGGGCAAGGTTTTCCCGAGCGACCTTGAATATCGATCCTGCCCCGCCCATAGCCTGGGTCTCTGTCACACCCAGACCGTTTACCAGCAGATCCACAAGTTCATTCGCACTGGCCATCCCTTGGGAACATGCCAGGGTTGCGGCGGCCACAAACAGATACGAGACAATTTTCTTCAGTTTCATAAGCTCCATCCTTAATAAAATAAAATGATCGATATGATACTCTTTACACCGAGTCTGGTGAGTCGATGCCATACCCGTGTTCAGCTGCAAGAGAGCCCCTGTGTCAAACACATTTCAACCCTCACAGCAGGCCTTATGCAGGCCCTCTTCATCTGCAAGTATCAGCTGGGCCTTTTCCACATCCTTTGAAATCTGACCAGCCAGTTCTTCGGGACCGGAAAACTTCTTTTCGCCCCTGAGGTACTGAATGAGATTCATTTTTATGTGGTGGCCATAGATGTTCTTGTCAAAATCAAATATATGTACCTCAGCTCCCAGATCCTGGTCACCAAAAGTTGGATTATAGCCGATATTGACCACACCGCCATAGCAGGCATCCCTGTAGATCACCTGTACCACATAGACCCCTGGTTTAGGGCACAGGTCCTCTCTGTCTATCTTCAGGTTGGCGGTCGGGAAACCTACAACAGGCCCTCCCCTGCGTCTGCCTTCCCGGACGATCCCTCGGATCTGATAATATCTCCCCAGAAGCTGGTAAACCTTCCTCATATTCCCCTGTATCACCTGCTCCCTGACATTGGTACTGCTCACGATCATGCCGTTCACAGTGACCGGAGGAACTACGTGAACCTCAAAGCCCAGCTCCCTGCCCATTTTTTCAAGAAAGGCTATGTCTCCCTGACGTCCTTTTCCGCATGCATAATCATACCCCACCACAAGATCTTCGAGACCAATGGTATTGTAGAGAATCCGCTTGACAAAATCAAAGGCTGAAGTAGCCGCAAGCTCTCTGGTGAAGGGCAGACAG
>DTYO01000119.1 GCA_012961845.1 Thermodesulfobacteriaceae bacterium | reverse complement strand
TGGACTACCCTCAGCAGTTTCACCTGAAGCATCATGGGTAGTTCCCCTATCTCATCCAGGAAGATGGTTCCGCCGTCGGCAATTGCAAAAAGTCCGGGTTTTTCGATATCGGCGCCGGTAAACGCCCCCCTGCAGTACCCGAACAGTTCGCTTTCCAGCAGGTTTTCCGGTATACCGCCACAATTCACCGTCACGAAAGCTTTTTCTTTCCGGGTTCCAAGGTTGTGCACGGCCCTTGCCACGAGTTCCTTCCCTGTTCCGCTTTCACCTGATACCAGGACGCTTGAGAGACTTGAGGCAATCCTTGGCACCAGCTGGAAAATCTTCAACATGGCCGGACTTCGGGCCACCATGCCGTCCAGTTTGAACACCTTTTCAGCAGACTGTCTGTTGACTGTCTGGGTTTCCGGCCTGGTCTCCAGAGCCTTTTCCACTACATCCCGTATCTCTTCCAGACGAAAGGGCTTGGTCAGATAGTCCCATGCCCCCTCCTTCATGGCGGCTACTGCGGAATCCATGGAAGCAAATGCAGTTATCAGGATCACAGGTAGATCAGGATAGCTGGTCTTGATCTCTTTCAGGAGGGCAACGCCGTCAATGCCCGGCATGCGTACATCACTTATGACCAGGGAGACATCTTCTCGTGCCAGGAGTTCAAGGGCTCCTTCACCATTGGCTGCAGACCTTATCAGATACCCCTCATTTGCAAGGAATATCTCCAGGAATTCCCTGAGGCTTTCGTCATCGTCTACCACGAGAATCTTGAATCTGTTACTTTTCAAACTGCCTGATTCGGGAAAAAGATCATCCGGACGCGTAAATCCCATACAAGACCTCCGCACTACTTATCGACTACTGCATAACAGAGGTTGAGTATGCAGAAACCTGAAAATCCGACATCAGATATGGAAAGTGTAATACGAAGGAATCAGGTGGTGGGAACCTCTAAAAATCAGGAATTCTGTTCCGGAACAAGACACACAAGAAAAAATGACCACAGATATTATTGTAGTGATATTTTGAGGATTATTTTTTTGCGCGCAACACAGTTGCAGTGCCGGAGAACACTTTTCAGAGGTGCCTGTATTGTCTTTTCAGCTCAACAGGAGTCCTCTGGGATCGTAAACCGGTCTGCCGCCGACCATCGTAAGCACTGCTTGTCCGGTCAGGGTCTGGCCGAGGAAAGGGGTGTTGCAGCTCAGTGAATGCATCCTTTCCCGGGTCAATTCAAAGCGTGAATCCGGATCTATGATTGTGATATCCGCAACCCCCCCCGTTCTGAGCGTACCTCCAGGGATGCCCAGGATTTCTGAAGGCCTGGTGGACATGCTTCTGATCATATCAGAGGCCGACATGTGCCCGCCCCTGACCAGTGCAAGTGTCAGTGGAAGCGCTGTCTCAAGCCCTGTTATGCCATTTGCGGCAATTTGAAATTCACATTCCTTCTCCAGGCTGCTGTGCGGCGCATGATCTGTTGCTACAGCATCAAGTATTCCGTCCTGCAGACCTTCTATGATGGCAGAGCGATCTTCTTCAGTCCTCAGAGGCGGATTCATCTTGGCAAGGGTATTGTAACCCTCCACCACCTCCTCCGTAAGGCTGAAATAATGGGGTGCCGTCTCGGCCGTCACCCTGACCCCCCTTTGCTTGGCCTGTCTGATTATTTCCACAGCCCCTCTGGTGCTCACATGGGCGATGTGCAGGCGGCCCCCTGTCAATTCCGCAAGACACACATCCCTGAAAACTGCAATTTCTTCTGCCACTGCGGGTATGCCCTTAAGTCCCAGAAGAGTGGACATACTTCCCTCATTCATCACGCCTCCGGCGGCCAGATCAGGTTCTTCTGCATGGGAAATTATCAGGGCATCGAAATTCCTGCTGTACTCAAGGGCCCGGCGCATAACAGCAGCATTTGCCACTGGCACTCCGTCGTCTGAAAAAGCAACCGCACCGGCCTCGAGCAGATCTCCAAATTCGGTTATCCGCTCTCCTTTCTGGCCCATGGTAACAGCAGCCACCGGATATACTCTGGCATTTCCGGCCATTCCTGCTTTCTCCAGTACAAGCCGGGTAATTGCAGCAGAGTCATTGGGCGGACGGCTATTCGGCATGCACGCCACAGCAGTAAATCCTCCTGCAGCCGCAGCAGCAGTACCGGACGCTATCGTTTCCTTGTATTCCTCACCGGGCTCTCTCAGGTGGACATGCATATCCACAAGCCCTGGCACAAACCACATGCCTGCCAGTTCAATCACCGGAACCTCGGAGGCGACGGAGACAGACGGGCCTGCATCCCTTATAACTCCCCTGTCAACCAGGATGTCTCCAGCAAAGTCCCAGTCCTGGGAAGGATCGATTATGCGCCCACCTTTAAATAAAACAGTTTTCATTGTTCTGCGCTTTTCCTGGATGTATCGGCCAGCAGCAGAGACAGAAGGGCCATTCTGATAGCCACCCCGTTGGTGACCTGATCCAATATGACGGAATATGGGCCGTCTGCTATCTCCGGGGTCATTTCTATTCCCCTGTTAATCGGCCCAGGATGCATAATCAACGCTCCGGGTCTGGCCAGCCTGACAGTGTCTCTGGAGATGCCGAACAGCCTGGCATACTCCCTTTCTGACGGTATAAGGCTCTCTCCCTGCCGCTCTTTTTGAATACGGAGTGCAATTATCACATCTGCTTCTTCAAGCGCCTCTTCTATCGTCATGACCACCCGTGCTCCCAAAACCTCGGCTTGAGGAGGGAGCATGGTTGCCGGGCCCGTTACGAAAACCTCCGCCCCCATCCTAGAAAAAGCCATTATGTCTGAATGAGCAACCCGGCTGTGAAGAATATCACCTATGATGGCTATCTTCAGCCCCTTTATCTTTCCAAGATGCTCCCTGACTGTAAATACGTCCAGAAGGGCCTGGGATGGATGTTCGTTGGTGCCGTCTCCTGCATTGATTATCGCCGCATTCACATGCCGAGCAAGCAAATGGGGAGCACCGGAATATGAATGGCGCATAACTATCACATCCGGCCGCATTGCCTCCACATTACGCGCAGTATCTATTAGGCTTTCACCCTTCACAACGCTGCTAGCAGCAGCTGAAATGCTTACAGTATCGGCACTCAGACGCTTGGCAGCTAGCTCGAAGGAAAGGCGGGTACGTGTACTGGGTTCAAAAAAGAGATGAACCACGGTTTTACCCCGGAGAGGAGGAACCTTTTTGATGGGCCTGTCCAGAATATCCTTGAGTGACTCTGCTGTATCAAGAATAAAAGATATTTCCTCCGGCGAAAGATTGCCGATCCCCAGGATATTTCTGGATTTGATACAGTTTATGCCCAAAAAAAACCTCCTTTCGGAAAAAAAGGAGGCTCCATGGGAGTACTCTTGGACCCGTTTATGTCAGGGCTGCATTCCACCAGCATAATGCCATGGATGTATCACATATGTGGACCATGCGTCAAGTGGGACAAATATTCATATAAGGACACCTACAAAACTCGTTCCTTGCTCCCGCAACTGTGTTGCACTCAAAAAATAATCCTCAAAATATCACTACAATGCCTGCGGTTGTTTTTCCAGTACGCCTTGTTCCGGAACAGAACTCCTGATTTTCAGAGGTACTCTGCAGCAATTTAAGATTTTTCATTTTCGTTCAGCTATTATACCGAACCATCCGTATTCATGCCCGCAACAACAGGAAAGAAACGGCAGCATACCGGCAGACAGTACATTTATTCCTGGTTTTTGGCCCAACTGTAAAATTCCGTCAAGGCCTGTCTCAGTTCCGTCTCCAGAAGATACCCTTCCTGCAGTATCAGATGCTTGAAAGACCGTTGCTGGCTCTTCTGCGTCTCAACAATTTCGTTTACCTGGTCTTTGGTCAGCAAACCCATGTCCATGGCTACTACACCGAACCGTCTGTTCTCTACTGACTGTACCTGCAATATCTCCAGCACCTGCCAGACATCAAGAAACCCTTTGTCAATGGCGATTCTGCC
>DTYO01000118.1 GCA_012961845.1 Thermodesulfobacteriaceae bacterium | reverse complement strand
TCCGGAGATTCCGATATGCAGGCAATGCGAGCTCCTTGGGCTGTCAAGGTCTGGTTATCGGAATCTCCGGACGTCCCGGCTCTACCAATGTCCGTAACTGCTTAACCGAGAACCTGAGATTTTTTTTGAGCCACTCAAGTTCTACTTTGAGTTGCCCTATCCGCCGGTAAAGCTCTGCCTCAAGCTCTTCTCGATCCCTCTCTTTGCGATTTCCGTTACTGGAAAACAGGGTAAGGAGATTTCCTAAAAGTTTCTTCTTCCATTGGCCTATCTGGCTCGGATGTACACCATACACACCGGCTAGCTGTGCCAGTGTTTTTTCTCCTTTTACTGCTTCCAGGGCCACTTTCGCCTTGAACGCAGCACTATATCTTTTCTTGCTCATCCTGCCGTTCCTCCTATGAATTCCGACAGGCTAAATCCACCTTAGACCTCTGTCCAGTTTTTGGGGAGTATTATAGTTGGCAGATACTTTGAAACAGACAGTCTGGTGTAGTAAAGAACTAGGCAGCCTGGTAACAGACATGGTTGTGAAATCCATCATCCATTTACTGCACCCGGCCACTCCACTCTGGCTAACAATTCAACAGGTTAGATGACAGCTGGTACAAGTCTGCAAGTTGAGTTACTATACTTTATGTAACCTGCTGTAATTCAGGTCATTCAGCATTTGTTTGGCTTTTGAAGCAAATGGTCCGGGTTTATGGATTGACAGATATAATCAAAAACTCCGGGAGACAACCTGGTTCCAGCCTGAATTCGAGTCCTTGTATAGAGAAGGGAATAATCGGGGGTGATTGGTTATGTTCTGAGGTGGTAAGATTGTTAACTGCTTTTTGGAGGGCTGACAATGACTGTTTCACCTGTTCTCGTCTGGTTTCTCATCGGCTTAGCCTTTTTGGGCATTGAGCTGGCATTACCAGGTTTTATTATCTTTTTTTTCGGTGTCGGTGCCTTGTGCGTTGCACTGGTGCTGATCATGACCGACCTGTCTCTTACGGCACAGCTGGTGATTTTTCTGGTTAGTTCTCTTTTGACCCTTCTGTTGCTCAGAGCGTGGATTCGTTCCGTTTTTCTCGGCGGATCCAGCATGCAGGATGATTCTGTTAGTGTTGATTCTGATCAGGCCAACGGCATTGTAACAGAGGCCATTGATCCGCCCGCCGCAGGAAGGGTCAAGTACGGGGGATCATTCTGGCGGGCCGTTGCAGACGAACCGATTGCTGAAGAGACTGTAGTGGACATTGTGGAGAAGAACAATCTTACTGTCAAGGTTCGTCCACTTAATGCTGAAAAGAAAAAGGAGAAACGAAATGGATAGTCTGCTGATAGCTGTTGCAGTCTTGATTGTTTTTATCATAGTTCTTTTGATAAAGACGGCAATCGTGGTGCCGCAGCGTAATGAATACGTGGTTGAGCGGTTGGGCAAATATCGGACAACCCTGGGAGCCGGATTCCATATTCTGATTCCCTTTCTAGATCGGATTGCCTATAAACGCAGTTTGAAGGAAGAACCCATTGATATCCCAGCTCAGACATGTATTACAGCGGATAACGTGACTATGGAGGTTGATGGAGTGCTTTACCTGCAGGTTGTGAACTCCCGTCAGTCAGCCTATGGTATTGAAAATTACCATTTTGCTGCCGCCCAGCTTGCACAGACATCCTTGCGCTCGGCCATAGGTAAAATATCTCTGGACAATACCTTTGAGGCCAGGGAAACGCTTAACCAGCAGGTGGTAGATGCCTTGGATGAGGCGGCCCAGAACTGGGGTGTCAAGGTTCTTCGCTATGAGATCAAGGATATAAAACCTCCACACTCGGTCCTGGAGGCCATGGAGAAGCAAATGCGGGCTGAGCGGGAGAAACGGGCAGAGATTGCCAAGTCGGAAGGTGAACGGCAGGCGGTGATCAATCGGGCTGAGGGTGACCGGGCCGAAGCCATTGCCCTTTCAGAGGGTGAGAAGATGAAGCGGATCAATGAGGCCGAAGGCCGTGCTCAGGAAATACTAAAGGTTGCAGAGGCCACGGCAGCGGGAATTCGAAAGGTTGCCGAATCGTTGTCCGCACCGGGCGGCCATGATGCAGCCAACCTGGAGGTAGCCAAGAAGTATCTCGACCAGTTCGGCAAACTGGCCCGGGAGAATAATACTATGATCCTGCCCGGCAACCTGACAGATGTCTCTTCCATGGTAGCCACCGCCATGGCAACATTGAAGCAGACCGCACAACATACTTCAGATAGCTCATCCGCTTCCATAGAATGATCTGACCCCTAGTATATCTCCATGTGCGGACGTTACAGCTTCTGGAAATCCTGTAAAAGACTGAAGGAGGAATTTTCTCTTTCCGTTCCCTCGGAATTCCTCCCAGAAATTCATCCCCGTTACAATATAGCCCCTGGAACCGACATTCCTGCTATCCGGCAACTTCCTGAAAAGCGTCGTGAACTTGCCTTGCTCCAGTGGGGCCTCATCCCTTCCTGGGCAAAGGACAAGAAAACCGGTTACAGGCTGATAAACGCAAGGGCGGAATCGGTCGCCACGAAACCCGCCTTCAGAAGCGCATTTCGCTATCGGCGTTGTCTCATCCCTGCGTCCGGGTTTTATGAGTGGCAGAAACTTGAGGGCGGAAAACAGCCCTGGTTCATTACGCTTGAGGATGCCGACCTGTTCGCCTTTGCCGGCCTGTGGGAATGCTGGGAAGGGCAGGAAGGGGAGGTGGTGGAATCCTGCACCATAATCACCACGGATTCCAACGACCTCGTGAGACCGCTTCACGACCGGATGCCGGTTATTATTGAACGGCTTCGATATGGAGACTGGCTTTCCAGGGAATCAGGCCCTGATGCTCTCAAAACCCTTCTTTGCCCCCTTCCTGCCGAAAAGATGAAGGCAAGGCCCGTCAGCCTCTTGGTCAACAATCCAGGAAATGAATCGCCTGAATGCTGTAAACCTATGAGATAAAGGATATCTGGAGATGTAAAAAAGTTCATTTCACAGGGTACAGCTCTGCGGTGATTGATGCAGAAAAATTGGTTTCATAAATTGGCAACGTCTCCTACGCTTGCTGATAAAGCAATTTCTTATCACCTCACTTCCCCTCCTGAATCTTCACGCATTCAACCGGAAGATGCTGAAAATGTTTATCCAGGGTAAGAACAGCCATGTTGTTACGCAGGGCAACAGCAGCTATCAGGACATCTGTCAACGGAATGGACACGCCTTTCTTTCTGACATCCTGTAATATAGTACCTGTTTTTATCCAATCTTCACGAATGACATCCAAAATTGGAATTGTACCAAAAACAGTATCCAACTCCTTTACTTCCTGTTTACCTCTGGCACCGCACAGCAGTTCTGCCATAACCGGGCCTGTTAAATATGCCTGATCAAGCCGGATCAGATCCACAACCAGATCCCCTGCCGTCCCGACAGTGTCTCGAAAAAAAACAATCCAGGCAGACGTATCAATTAACACGTTCATTGCCGGTATTCCTCGTATTCCCTGATTTCTTCCTGACGCAATTTTTCAGAGCCCCTGATATCCAACTTGCCCCGCATCGCCAGTATCTTTTCTTTCCGTTTCATTCGTAAATATTCTGTCAGGGCGGTCCTGACTGCCTCTGTTTTATTTTTTGCCTTTGTTATGCTCAACACATCTTGAAACAGCCGGTCATCAATATTTAGTGTCGTTCGCATATCATTTTCCATTTTTTATATGTATAAGAAATCATACATATACCGTATATATGGGAAATGTAATTGTCAAGTTCTATGCATTATCAGATACACCATCATCTACAGGAATAAATATGCTTTTTCCCGCATACTGTCAAAAAAGAGCGAATTAAACCAACTGTTTCATTAGCTCTGAATTATCAGGTCGATATCAGCAGGCAGGCCTTGCACGAGAGGTTCAACAGACAGACGGTCTAATTTCTCACGGCTGCAAAGGAAAAGTTTCTTGGCATACAGGTTCGTGAGAAGGTGCACTTTCGAACTTGTAACGAGTTTAAATCGGATTATTCGGTTCACAAGTTTGCTGAAGATGTAAAGCGGATGGGCACATCCCTCTGTGTCAATGTAAGTGAGACACCTA
>DTYO01000117.1 GCA_012961845.1 Thermodesulfobacteriaceae bacterium | reverse complement strand
ATGCCACGAAAATACCATCGGTTAAATGGTTCTGGTAAAATTGCTGAGTTTGGTTAAGAACCACTTATTTTTTGGTTATTGGGTTCTGAGGGGATTTTGGAGTATTTTCTGACTGCAATCAGCACTGGCGGGGTTCTGTGCTGGTTACATGCATCCGGATAAAAAAATGAGAGACCTCTGGGAGAGTTTGAAAGAAACACTGCGTTCTCAACTGCCGGAAAGCAGTTATCAGGTGTGGATTGCCCCGTTGACTTATGGAGGGACTGACGGAGATACCATCGACGTCCATTGTCCCAATCAATTTTTTGCTTCATGGGTCCGGGAACACTACCTGTCTGTGCTGAATAAGGAGCTGTCTGAAAACGGAGAGAGGTTGAAGATACGACTGGTACCGTCAGAGATTGCAAAAGAGGCTGCCCGGTCCCAGCTTCATCTGCCCAATTTTGCACCAAATGAACTTCCTAGGCCATGTTTCTGTGAAAGATTCAATTTTGAAGAATTTGTTGTGGGAGACAGCAACCGCTATGCATATTCCGCCTGCCTTGCGGCAGCCTGTGGAGAAAACAGCCCCGGTAAGGTCATATATCTTCATTCTGATGCCGGTCTGGGCAAGAGCCATCTCACTCATGCCGTAGGGCAAAAAATCCTTGATTCGCATCCTGAAGCCAGACTGTGTTATCTCACAGCCAATGAATTTACTACTCAGGTGGTAAGGGCCATAAAGAATGGGGAAATGGATTCCTTCAAACGACGTTATCAAGAGGGGTGTGATGTACTGCTACTGGAAGAAGTTCACGTATTTTCAGGAAGGGAGAGGACACAGGCCGAACTTGCAGTTGCTCTTGATCCTCTGCTGGACCAGGGCAAGACTGTCATCTTTACCAGCAGCAGACTACCCAGGCAGATTCCCAAAATCAGCGATCATCTGCGATCCAGGCTGGGCAGCGGTATGATAACCTCCATCAATCCACCGGATCTCAACACGAGAAGGCGCATATTGATCCGTAAGGCCCGTTGCCAGGGTGTAAAACTTGATGATGATATAGTCGATTTCCTTGCCCGGCATCTCGCAGGTGATGTCAGGCAGATAGAAGGGGCTGTGATAGGGCTGGTGGCGAAATCATCACTGCTCAGGCAGCCCATAGACATGGATCTCGCCAGAGAAATCATAAGGGAAACCGTTGGAGAACCGGATCCCATAACCCTTGACAATATTAGGGATCTGATTTGCCGCCATTTCAAGCTGACTACTGAACAGATATGTTCCAGATCAAGGAAAAAGGCGGTTTCATGGCCCAGACAGATTGCGATGTATCTCGCCAGACGTTATACGGATGCTTCGCTTGAGGCTATAGGAAGAGAGCTGAATCGTGATCATGCCACGGTTTCGCATTCCATTAAACGAATTAAAAAGCAGTTGAATGAATCGAGCAGTGTCAGGCAGCAGGTGACCTATCTGATTGAGCAGCTGGAAAAGAAGCGATGGACGTAATAAGATAGAGCCATGGACGGGAAATTGGCCGGGCAACTTGAGGAGATCGTCGGGCCCGAGGCTTTTACCAGAGATACATCCGACCTGCTGTGTTATTCATATGATGCAAGCGGTCGTCAATCCGTACCTGAGGCCGTAGTCTTCCCTCGATCTGCCGGGGAAGTTTCCAGAATCTTGAAAGTTGCCGCCGTACACCGGCTGCCTGTATTCCCCAGGGGGGCAGCAACGGGCACCACAGGGGCTTCTGTGCCTGTGAAGGGCGGCCTCGTACTGTCACTTGAAAGGATGAACAGGATCCTGTGTATAGATGCAGGAGACCTGCAGGCGCAGGTGGAACCGGGGGTGGTGACGGGAGAGCTCCAGAGAAAGGTTTCGGAGTACGGGCTATTTTATCCTCCTGACCCGGCAAGCCTGAACTTCTGCACGCTTGGGGGGAATGTTTCCACCGGGGCTGGTGGTGCCAGGGCAGTCAAATATGGCGTGACCCGGGATTACATCATGGCCCTTGAAGTAGTACTGCCTGGCGGAGAGATCATTCGTACAGGGACCAGGTCTGCCAAGGGAGTCGTAGGTTATGATCTTACCAGGCTGATGGTAGGTTCAGAGGGCACTCTGGGGGTGGTTACCGGAATAACCCTGAGGCTTGTACCTGCTCCAAGGGGTGTGGGGGCAATGCTGGCCTTTTTTCGCGATTCCGCATCTGCTTCTGCAGCAGTGGCCGGTTTTTTCAGAGCTGGCATCCTTCCCAGATGTGCCGAATATCTGGACAGGTTGAGTCTTGAATGCATCAGAGACAGGCTGCCTGTTTCTGTGCCGGCGGGCATTGAGGCCATGCTGCTGGTTGAGGTCGACGGAGCGGAAGAGTCCATTGAGGGACAGCTTGCATCAGTCTGTGAAGCATGCAGAATGAATGGGGCCTATAAACTGCATACAGGTGAATCTGACGAACAGAGAGAATCTTTCTGGGCTGCAAGGCGGAGTCTTTCTCCTTCCATAAAAAAGCTGGGTTTTTCGGCAAAGATCAATGAAGACATCTGTGTGCCCCGCCAGAGCCTACCGGAGATGATGGCTTCGCTTGACCTGATTGCAGCGGAAACCCATGTAACCATATTGAGTTTCGGTCATGCAGGAGATGGCAATCTCCATGTCAATATTCTATATAATAAAGAAACGTCCGGGGCAGGAGAAATGGCTGAAAAGGCGGTGAAAAAAGTCATGAAAGCAGCTCTTTCACTGGATGGTACGATTTCAGGGGAACACGGCATCGGGTTGACCAAGAGGCCTTTCATAAACATGGAGATACACGAGAGGGAAATGGAATTGATGAAGAGTATCAAGAGGGTGTTCGATCCTGACAACATATTGAACCCGGGCAAGATCTTTTAGTGGATGCCTCTGAGGAGCATCGTATCAGGTGAGGGACTGAGAAAAAGCAGGCCGGGCACACTTGTGTATGGCAATCACCTGCCGGTACTGCATATTCGCTGAAATCGGCAATCCTGCAGGATGCTGAATGACAGGAAAAAATGACAAAGATCCTGGTGCCTGCTCACAGGACACCGCATTTGCCATGTCTGCGGGTAATCGAAGTGCAGGATGTGCGCCTGAATGCCTTTTGCCCTGGTATTCGGCGGATTGTTCCGGATTATTCGCTTCAAAAACCAAATGAACGCTAATTTACTAAAATTACAATAGGTAACATAAAATATGGCGAATCATGAAATGCACCAAAAAGGAACGAATTCAACGAAAAAGTGTTAGGCATTTGAAGCCGCAAGGGAT
>DTYO01000116.1 GCA_012961845.1 Thermodesulfobacteriaceae bacterium | reverse complement strand
CAGGGGCTCAGCCATCAAGGGACCCGGGCGGATAGATCTGTTCTTCAGTTCTCACAGAAAGGCCCTTGAATGGGGAAGAAAGAGGCTGATGGTAACCATAGAAAAAAAGCGGTAATGCGCAGATATGCGATCAGTGCCCTTCGGGACCAGTCTTGGCGGATACCGGGATCTTCATGAACGAGACATTTTCTTTTCTGAGGGTTTTCTCTTCTTCCGCAGTGGCGACTCCTCTGATATTACGTGGTTCAGTAGCCCCGTAATGCATTTTCAGGGCCTCTTCGGCGAAAGCGGTGCCTACATCTTCAGTGTTCTTCTCCACTGCGGCGTAAATTTTTTTCCACATTTGACGTAGAGCGACCTCAGTACAGTTGCCGTGGTCTCCTGCAGGGGATTTCGTGCGTACCGACACAGCGGAAAGTATTTTTCTTACATTGGTGCTTTCGCAGACAGGGCACAACACTAGATCTTGTTCATTCTGTTCGTCAAAGGCCTTCCTGTCCTTGAACCAAACCTCGAAAGTATGGTCGTTTTCGCAACAAAGGTCGAATGCAATCATAGTATATTTATAGATAACATCTTGACGGTCCAGGCGCAAACCGGATGAAATCTTTTTGTGGCCGGGCTTTTGCTGTCAAATATGTGAATTACATGTCGGGCGTCTCTGAAAATAATGGATTTTGTCCCGGAATAAAGTATACGAGGAAAATAACCGCTGATATCATAGTGATATTTCGATAATTGTTTTTTTGAGTGCTATGCAGTTATGGGACAAAAGAACAGGTTTTATAGGTGTCCCACATTTTTTTTATCGACCGGGAATTGATATAACCCAAATCTGTTAATAGAATCCGGCAAAGCTTGTCAGATAATTGTGGAGAAAGGCTGGTCATGTACAACAGAATATTGCGGCATATGGTTTTGATTCAGGTTATATTCTTCATGTTCCTTCCGATATCGCCGTCTGCCCGGGCTGCTCCTGACAGTGTAAGGGAGATAGTAGATGACCTTCAGAAGAAATATGAAACCACGTCTGACATCACAGCCCATTTTTTTCAGGATACCTTTACGGCAGGGGCCTCAGAGCCCTTCAGGGCCGAGGGCATGGTCTATTTCAAACGGCCGCATCTGATGCGATGGGAATACAATCATCCCGAGCAGCAGCTCATTGTCACCAGTGGTGAAGATGTATATGTATATGAAAAGGATGCTGAACAGGTCATGATTCTGCCCAGACAGCAGTTTCTGACCACGGAAATCAGCCGGGCCTTTTTCTTTGGACAGGGGAACCTGAAAGGTTTTTTCATTGTGGAAAAGGCTGAGAAGAAAGGCCGGGGGAAAGTGGTTGTCAACATGAGGCCCAGGGAGCCTGTACCGCAGGTCAGGACGATACGCTTGACAGTCAGTACCAGGACACATCTTGTCCAGGAGATGTGGCTTGAGGACCAGCTGGGAGGCAGGACACACATAATATTCAACGACATAAAGGTGAATACAGGTCTTTCGGACAAGCTGTTCGATTTTGTCATACCGAAAGGTATAGAAATTTACAGAAGTGACCGGACTGCAGACTGAACCATGCATGCAGGTATTGCTTTGACAGGATAGAATTCGAGGATGGATTATTTCAATGTCAAATATCAGTGAACTGACAGGGGATATACGTGAGTTGGCCAGAGAGAAAAATGCCATTATTCTTGCACATAACTACCAGATACCGGAGGTGCAGGATGTGGCCGACCTTACCGGAGATTCGCTGGCCCTTAGTATCCAGGCATCCAGAACAGAGGCCGATATAATCGTGTTCTGCGGTGTCCATTTCATGGCGGAGGCGGCTTCTATTATCTGTCCGGACAAGAAGGTTCTGCTTCCTGTGCCTGATGCAGGTTGCGCCATGGCGGACATGCTGAGTGCAGATGAGCTGAGGGCGGAAAAGGTGCGGCTGCCGGGGGTGCCGGTGGTGACATATGTCAACTCTGCGGCGGAAGTCAAGGCGGAGAGTGATATATGCTGTACATCTGCCAATGCAGTACAGGTGGTGAAATCCCTCAGGTCCCCGGAAGTGTTGATGACCCCGGACAGGAATTTGGCCATGTGGACCCAGAGACATACAGATCAGAAGATACACTACTGGGATGGGTACTGTCCCATCCATAACGATCTCACTGTGGCAGCGGTCAGAAAGGCCTTGGAAGACCATCAGGGTGCGGTACTCATGGCCCATCCGGAATGTCCGCCTGAAGTACTGGACATGGCGGATGCGGTCAGGAGCACCAGCGGTATGCTAGCCTATGTAAAAGAATCCGGCCGCAGGGAATTTATCGTGGCAACCGAGAACGGTCTCCTTTATCCGCTGGCAAAACAGAATCCTGAAAAGAAATTCTATGCGGCTTCTCCTGATATGGTGTGCAAGGACATGAAGAAGACTGGTCTCGAAGAGATACTTCGGGCTCTCCGTTCAGAAGAACCCGTAGTAACTGTAGAAGAATTGGTGCGGAAGAGGGCCATGAAGGCTGTGGAGAGAATGATGGCAGTGCCCCGGGATTAACCGGTTTCGGGCAATGTTTCACACCGGCTGCATACGATCCGGCTGGCTGTTCATGGTGACGATGGTCCTTCCTTCATCCAAGTAGGGCTTGATGGTCCTCAGTTCCACAGGGCGTACCTGGCAGGAAAGTCCTATGGTCTCTTCAAATGAGTTTTCGAGTTCCCTGCACCAGTTATGGAGCTGAGGGAGGCTGCCGGTAAAGAGATCGTGATTGATAGCGATCCAAAGTTCTATTTTTTCCAGATAATTGTGATTCTTGATGACAAGAAGGTGGTCCGGCGGATCGTCTTCCGTCTGCGCTTCAATGAAGGTATCTATCTGCTCTGGAGCGATCCTGATGCCCCGTACTGAAACGAGATCGTTACAGGGCCCCTCTACTGGGGCCATGCGCCATGTGGTCCTGCCGCATGGGCAAGGCCTGGCATCAAGTCTGGTAAGATCACCTGTTCTGAATCTTATCAGCGGATTTGACCTGGTGGTAACGGTAGTGATTACCAGTTCTCCGGTCTCGCCGTGTGGTAGTACGTTTCCCGATGCAGGGTCCACTATCTCAGGAATGAAATGATCCATGGCTAGGTGCAGGCCTGACAGCTCAGGACATTCATAGGCCATGCCGGGCCCCATTGCCTCAAAGATTCCGTAGCCGGAACAGGCATCCAGGGCAAAGTTTTTCTTGAGCTCTTTTCTGAATCCATGATCCAGGGTCTCTGCTACAAAGATACCTTTCTTGAGAGAAATGCTGGCCAGGGATTTTCCGGACTCCTGGAGTGCCCACAGGAGGTGCCTGCCATAGGATGGCGAGGTAATGACTGCCGTGGTCTTGAAATCCACCAATACCCTGAGGCGGGCTGAACTGTTCAGTGGATCAGGAGAAATCACCAGGGCTCCCAGGGTTTCCGCTCCTTCTTTCAGTTCCTGTCCCAGCATGGCCAGGCCGGGATCCAGACAAATCTGTACCACGTCATCCGGCGAGACTCCGCAGACCTGGAGAAATCTTGCAGTAAGATTGCGGCGATGTTCCAGGTCCTGCTTGGTGTATCCCAGAGCAACCGGGTTTTTCTGTGCACTTCTGAGGGTATGGATCCTGACTATGTCTCTCAGTGGGACTGCAAAGAGATCATAGGGGTAATTGGTGGAAAGATCTTCTCTGGTTATGAACGGCAGTTTCCGCATGTCTTCCAGGGATCTGATGTCTTCAGGGTGGACACCTGCTGCGTCCATGGCCTTCCGGTAAAATGGAACCCGTTTGTACACCCGGTTTACAGTGCTCTGAAGAAGCTCGGTGTGCCATTGCCTCCAGGCCTCAGGAGATAGATATTCAATTTTGGCGTTTTCCATGGCGGTTTCCCCTTTTCATCGGACAGGGTCAGTCCTGTTTCATCGGTCGGTGATAGTCTCGTAGTCCCGACCGAGATATGCCCTTTTTACCTCTCCGTCTTCGATGAGTTCGGCTGCCGGCCCCTGCAGTACGATTTTTCCGGTTTCAAGTACGTAACCCCGGTCGGCTATACCCAGGGCGGCCCTGGCATTCTGTTCCACGAGCAGGACTGTGTTGCCCTCATCACGCATTTTCTGAACGATCCTGAAGATTTCCATGACGATGAGCGGGGCCAGACCGGTGGAAGGTTCGTCCATCATTATGAGGGTCGGCCTTGCCATCAGGGCCCTGGCCATGGCGAGCATCTGCTGCTCGCCTCCAGACAGAGTTCCTGCCAGCTGACCCCTCCGTTCCTTCAGGACCGGGAAAAGTGCGTATTGTCTCTCGAGTTCCCCGGCTGCGGTGGAACGCCCGTGTTTCTTGGAGCATACGTGCCCGCCGAGGACTAGGTTTTCTTCAACAGACATGGTGGCAAAGACCTGTCTGCCTTCGGGAACAAGAGAACACCCCAGTGCAACGATCTGGTGGGCCTTGAATAAGCTCAGGTCCTGTTGGTTGAAAATTATCTTCCCGTTTACAGGTCTGACAAGGCCTGCAATGGTGTTCAGCAGTGTGGTCTTGCCTGCGCCGTTTGCACCGATGATGGTAACGATTTCTCCTGCATCCACGTGCATTGAGATGCCTTTCAGTACCCGCAGCTTGCCGTATCCTGAGTCCAAATTCTGTATGGTGATCATCTAATTCTCTCCAAGGTAGATTTTGATTACTTCAGGATTCTGCTGGATGGCAGCGGGTTTCCCTTCGGCGATTTTATGTCCGAAGCTCAGAACTGTGATTTCGTCTGAAATATCCATGACTAGTGACATATCGTGTTCTACCAGCAGGATAGTAATGCCCATTTCTCTGATCTTGGTTATCAGACGGCCCAATTCGGCGGTCTCTTTCATGTTCAGGCCGGCTGCCGGTTCATCCAGCAGCAGCAGCTCAGGTTCGGTGTTGAGGGCCCTGGCCATTTCTACCGCACGCTGCTGGCCGAATGCAAGACTGGTGGACTCTTTATGGGCAAACTCCTCAATTTCAAGCAGCTTCATCAGGTCCATGGATTTCTGCCTGATTCCGGCCTCTTCGCGCCACGTGTGGGGCAGGTTGAACATCCCGGCCAGGAAGCCAGCACGACTGCGAACATGCCGCCCTGCCATGACGTTTTCAAGGGCGGTCATGCCTGAGAAGAGTTTTATGTTCTGGAAGGTGCGGGACATGCCCATTCTGGCTACCTGGTAAGGTTTGAGACCCTGCAGTTCATGGTTCCTGAATACGACCGAACCTGAAGAAGGGGACAGGTTTCCGGCAATGAGATTGAAAAGAGTGGTCTTTCCGGCGCCGTTGGGTCCTATGACTGCCTTTATCATGCCTTTCTTGACTGTAAGGCTGACGTTGTTTACAGCGTGGAGCCCGCCGAATTTTTTGTTCAGTCTATGAATTTCGAGAAGTGCCATGAATATGTGAATGTGAACATGCAAGTTTTCGGTCAGCTGGATTCTCCGCCCCTGATTTCCGAAGTGCTGCTGGAGAATGCGTTTCTGAGCCGCTGTCTGATCCTGATGCTCAGTATTCCCTCAGGGGCAAACAGCATGATCAGTATGAGGATGAGTCCGAATACTGCATCGTCATACGTTCCGAATATCCCTCTCAGGGACAGGAAGTTGAGCAGTACTCCCATTGTCAGTGCGCCCCAGATGTTTGCCATACCTCCCACGGCGACAATTGCCACGTAGCGGACCGATTTCATGATGCCTGCTTCGGAAGGGCCGATACCGCCATTGAAATGGGTCAGAAAGACCCCTGCAGCCGCTGCGAAGATTGCGCTGAGTATGAAGGTCTTGAGCTTGTACCTGGCGGTGTTGATCCCCATGGCGTCCGCAGTCTCTTCTGAACCGTGAATGGATCGAAGCGCCCTGCCCACACGGGAATCTATCAGATTCAGCAGGAGCAGCGTACCGGCGATAACCATGCTCCAAGCGATATAGTAGTTCTGTACTCTCCCTGAAAAATCGCCGCTCACTTCTATCACTGGAAGTCCTGGAATGCCTGAAACCAGAGTAAAAGGGGGGACGTCGGATATGCCGTCGGCTTCACCGAAGAAGGCGGATGCCAGGACAATCCGGTAGATTATGGTGCCGAAACCCAGGGTGGCCATGGCAAGGTAATGGCCTTTCAGCTTGAGCACCGGAATGCCGGTGACGAGTGCCGTAAGTGCGGCAGCCGATATCGCCAGTATGCATGAAACCCACGGATTGAAATAGAGCAGTACGTCTCCGTAGATGTCCTGGCCCTGGATCAGAAGTCCGCACCTGTTCAGGACCTGAATGATCAGGGTGTTGCTGTACGGCGTCAGATCGTGAGTTGTGAGAGCGGCCGCCAGGTATCCTCCTATTGCAAAAAAACCTGCATGCCCCAGGGATATCTGCCCTGCATAACCCATCAGTACGCACAGCCCCAGAATGACCAGGCTGTAATAGGCGGACATGGTGAGCTGGGTTAGATAATACTGTGTTCCGGTCCAATGAGTCAGCAGCTGTATCATGATTACCAGTCCGAGAAGGCCGAGAACGCCGATGTTTTTTTTCGTGTTCATCAGAACTCCTTGAGGCTTGCTGCTTCTTTGCTTCCAAAGAGGCCGTGGGGCCTGACGAAAAGGATTATCAGCAGGATGGTGATGGCGATGGCATCCTGAAACGCCAGAGGGACGACGGAAATACTGAACGCCTCGATGATGCCCAGAAGGAGCCCTGCGGCGACTGCTGCAAGACTGTTCCCAAGTCCTCCCAGAATGGCCACTGTGAACCCCTTTATGGCCAGTCCGGTGCCCATGTCATAGGATGTATATGTGATGGGTGACATGACACAGCCGGCTAAGGCTCCAATACCTGCGCTCAGCATGAATGACAGGGTTACCATGTTGTTCGTATTGATGCCGCACAGGGTCGCAGCAGTCCGGTTTGCCGCACAGGCGCGCATTTCTCTTCCCAGTGGGGATGCATAGAAAAACAGGTTCAGAGTTCCAACGATCACCGAACATATCCCAACGACCCATAAGACCTGGGGAGAGACTTTCACGCCGGCTATACTTACAGTAGTGATTTCGTTGCCGTAAAAATAGGGCAGGGCCCTTATGCTTTCCCCCCATATATGGAGAGCGACTTCACGGATCAGTATGGACAGACCGATAGTTATGATGATCATCCGCAGGACGGACGGCCTGTCCAGCCACCTTATGAAGACTATTTCAATGAGCGCGCCCACCACCATAGTGACGGCGACTGCCGCGGCAATGGCAAGGGGCAGCGGCATCCACTGAAGCAGTGAAAAAGCAATCATGCCTCCCAGCATGACGAATTCACCTTGGGCAAAATTTATAATCCCGGTTGTGTTATAGATAATGTTGAAACCGACGCCTACAATGGCATATATGATGCCATAGCTTATACCGGCGAAGAGATACTGAAAAAACAGATCAGGATTCATGCGGGCCGAATCATGAAAAAGCCGGATGTACGAAAGCCTTCAGGGGATGCTGAATCCATGGATCCTCGTAAAGGCTTCTGAATGGGGGCCCGGCATGTTGCCGACCGGGTTCCCCCCCTGTTCCTGGCTGCCGCTGGTACAGCAGCCAGGAAATGCAGCACGGCTCATCCGGCAGCGGATTCATTCTTTATGGCTTGTACATTACAAATTTGCCATCCTTGACCGTCAGCATGACAAAAGAATTTATATCGAGGCCGTTGTGGTCTTCCGGGGAGAAATTGAATATGCCCCCGGTGCCGGGAAAGTCTTTCAGGTTTTCGATGGCATCTCTGGCCTTCTCCCTGTCAGGTCCTGCGATGCTGATAGCCCTACACAAGATCTTGAAAGCATCGTAAGCATGGCCTCCGAAAGTGCTGGCGGGTTCCTTGAATCTGGATTCATAGTCTTTTTTGTACTGGACAAGAAGCTGTTTCTGGGGATCGTTGTCCGGCAGCATATCTGCAATCAGCAGTCTGCCGGCTGGAAAGATTATGCCTTCAGCGGCTGCACCTGCTGCTTCCACGTATTTGATATTGCCGAAACCATGGCTCTGAAACAGGGGAACTTTCCACCCCGCCTGGCGCATATTCTTGGCGACTATGGCCTGGGCCGGTACTATCGACCAGTTGACAACCGCCTGGATTTTCTTGTTGGCCATGAGCTTGGCCACCACTGCGGAGAGATCCGTGGCCTTCTTGTCATATACCTCGGTGGCCACCACTGTTATACCGTATTCAGGGGCTATTTTGAGTAGCTGGGCCTTTCCTGCCTTGCCGAATCCGGTATTTCCTGCCAGGACAGCTATCTTGGAAATACCCATTTTGTTCATTTCCTGGAAGATCTTAATGGCTGCGAAGCTGTCTTTCTGCGGAGTTTTGAATACATACTTCGCAACTGGATTTACAATTGGTTTATAGTTTTTAATTTGCATAAGAAGAGGACATTAAGTCCTCTTTATTTTTAGCTAAAGAGATTTATGCTATAATAAAAATATAATAACTATTTTTGTCATAAATATAAATATATACAATATAAAATAAAAAGATTAATGGAATGAGGTTGTTATTT
>DTYO01000115.1 GCA_012961845.1 Thermodesulfobacteriaceae bacterium | reverse complement strand
GCTGCAGGCCCGTCTGATGACCCAGGCCCTGAGAAAGCTGACAGGTAATATAAGCAGGACCAGTACGGCCCTGGTCTTCATCAACCAGATCCGCATGAAGATAGGTGTGATGTTCGGTAATCCGGAGACCACTACCGGCGGGAATGCCCTCAAGTTCTATTCCACCATGCGCATGGATATCAGGCGGACCGGGGCCATCAAGGAGGGGGCCGATATCATCGGCAACCGTACCAAGGTAAAGATAGTCAAGAACAAGATCGCGCCTCCTTTCAAGCTGGCAGAGTTTGACATCTACTACGGGGAAGGAATCTCCAGGGAGGGGTCTCTCATCGACCTGGGCGCGGCGGTGGACATCATCGAGAAGAGCGGGGCATGGTATTCCTATGGAGGTGAGAGGCTTGGACAGGGGCGGGAGAACGTCAGGGCCTTCTTGAAGGCAAATCCTGAAGTTACGGCCGGGATAGAGGAACAGGTCAGGGAGACGTACGGACTCATCAAGACCCCGGACCGGGAAGCACAGGAAAAGGAACAGAGCAAACCATGAAAAATATGACAGGTGCCTGGATACGCAGCCTCTTTCTTGACTATTTCAGGGGAAAGAACCATGAGGTGGTCCCCAGCTCATCCCTGGTCCCGGCTGACGATCCCACGCTTTTGTTTACCAATGCCGGCATGGTCCAGTTCAAGAAGGTTTTCCTTGGTGAAGAGACCAGGTCATATACCAGGGCTGCGTCCTGCCAGAAGTGCGTCAGGGCCGGAGGCAAGCACAACGATCTGGAGAACGTAGGCTATACCGCCCGCCACCACACTTTTTTCGAAATGCTGGGGAACTTTTCATTCGGCGATTATTTCAAGACAGAGGCCATAGAATACGCGTGGGAGTTTCTGACGAGAGTCCTCGAACTGCCCAGGGAAAAATTGTGGGTGACGGTGTTCAGGGATGACGATGAAGCGGCCACCCTCTGGCCGCAAATCACAGGCATAGATCCAGACCGGGTTATCCGTCTGGGAGAAAAGGACAATTTCTGGGCAATGGGGGATACCGGTCCTTGTGGTCCCTGTTCCGAAATACTTATAGACCAGGGCCCGGAAGTAGGCTGCAGGAGGCCTGACTGCAGGGCTGGATGTAACTGCGACCGGTATCTTGAGCTCTGGAACCTGGTATTCATGCAGTTTTTCCGTGATGCCGGAGGCGGTATGAACCCACTGCCGGAACCCTGTATAGATACGGGCATGGGGCTTGAGCGCATCGCAGCCGTTTGTCAGGGAAAGGTCACCAACTTCGACTCGGATATATTTGCAGGCCTCATAGAGCATGTGTGCCGGCTTTCCGGCAGCATCTACGGACAGGACGAGAGGGCGGATGTGGCCCTGAAGGTCATTGCAGATCACGCAAGGGCCGCCGCTTTTCTGACAGCAGACGGGGTCATGCCTTCCAACGAGGGCCGCGGCTACGTGCTCAGGCGCATCATCAGGAGGGCCGTAAGGTACGGCAGGGTTCTCAGGCTCAGGGGTCCTTTTCTCGCGTCCACCGCGGATGTGGTGGTCAGGGAGATGGGTGATGTATATCCTGAACTCAGCCGGGCATCTGCTTTTCTGGGCAGGACAGTCGAACACGAAGAAGTCCGGTTTGCAGAGACCCTCGAGTTTGGACTGGGCATGCTGGACCATGAAATTCGCAGGATAAAGGCCGGCAGAGACGGGAGAGGGAAGATCATCCCCGGTGATTTTATCTTCAAGCTGTACGATACCTATGGATTCCCCATAGATATCGTCCAGGACGTGGCCATAGAAGAGGGATTGACGGTGGACAGAGCCGGCTTCGAGGAGGCCATGATGCGCCAGAAGGAGAGATCCCGCAAGGCCCGCAGGGAGACTGTTACAGAAGAGCTCCCCGCTGTTTACAGGGAGCTTCTGAACTCAGGTCAAGGCGGCACGTTTACAGGATATGACATGTTGTCGTGTAGCTCGAATGTTCTGGCCCTGGTGCAGGACTCCGCTCCCGTCCTGGAGGCATGTGCAGGCTGGGCCGGGGAACTGGTGGTTTCTGAGACGCCGTTTTATGCGGAATCAGGAGGCCAGACCGGAGATGCCGGAATCGTCCGGTGGAGCGGCGGCGAGGCCGAGGTCCTGGATACATACCACAGGGGAGACCTGATAGTTCATTCCGTTAAAATAAGGAAGGGATGCCTCGGCCCCGGAGATGAAGTCAGACTCGAGGTGCTGGAAGGCCGAAGGATCAATACCGCCAGAAACCATACTGCTACTCATCTGCTCCATGCCGCCCTCGGGAAGGTCTTGGGGGACCACGTCAAACAGAGCGGCTCCCTGGTGACGGATCACAGGCTCCGTTTTGATTTTTCCCATTTTTCATCCATGACGGCTGAAGAGATAAGGCAGGTGGAAGATCTGGTAAATCGGCAGATCAGGGCAGACCAGGCGATTTCCACAGAGGTGCTTTCTTACAAGGAGGCCATGGAAAGGGGGGCTGTAGCCCTGTTTGGCGAGAAATACGGCGACCAGGTGCGGATGGTAACGATTCCGGATTTCAGCATGGAACTCTGCGGAGGTACTCACATCGGCAGGACCGGGCAGATAGGCCTGTTCAAGATCGTTTCCGAATCCAGCGTGGCCTCGGGCGTGCGCAGGATTGAAGCCTGTACTGCACAGGAGGCCGTGAACGTGGTCCATGGCCTTGAGGACACCATCGGCAGCATTGCCGATAGGCTCAAGTGTCCGAAAGCGGAAATCCTGGGAAGAATCCAGAAGCTCCTGGAGAGGGTAAAGGCCCAGGACCGTACCCTGCAGGACCTGGAAAGGGAGCGGGCGGTATCCAGTCTCGATGAGCTTGTTTCATCCACCAGACAGGTGGACGGTATCAGGGTGCTGTCCGCCCGGGTGGATGTGGAAGATCCTGCCGCACTCAGAGGCCTGGGTGACAGGCTCAGAGACAGGATAGGCTCAGGCGTAGTGGTCCTCGGGGCCGAGAGCAGAGGCAAGGCGCTGTTGCTGGCACTGGTTACAAGGGATCTTGCAGGGCGTGTCCATGCAGGAAAGCTCATAAGTGAAATAGCAAAGCGCGTGGGCGGCGGAGGCGGAGGCCGCTCTGATATGGCCCAGGCTGGCGGTTCAAGGCCTGAAAACCTGTCCGAGGCCCTTGAGTCGGTTTACAGACTGCTGGAGTGCCGGTAACATAGTGCCGCCAACCTGTGGGTGTTACTGTCGCTCCTGCGGCAAGGTCTGCGGTGTCAGGAGAAGTGAGGTGGCGGAGTCGGTCTGCCCTACCCTTTCTGCATCTAATGCCTGACGGCCGCCTCAAAAATGTTCTTTTGTCCGCACAACCGTATTGCGCAAAAAAGCCCTGAACTATCAGTGCGGTGTGTACGATTGTTTTCTCTCATGCCTTCTGCGCCGGAATAAAGTTCCTAATCCTTTTTGTTGTTTCTTCTTCCTATAGATTATAACAGGACAAAACCTGAGAATTCTACTCCAGCGGGGCAGACGGCATGGCCGCAGCTTTTTCATTTTATGGTCTGACCTGTCCTGCCACATCGGCGAAAATAAGCAGACCGAACATTGGGAAAGGGTGAGCCCCTTCATCATGTTGCCTCTGTCCACAGGGGTCAAGCGACAGGAATCGGCTGCCACGCTTGGGTACAGGAGGGCCACAGATGAAAAAAGTAAGATTTGTTTTGATGCTTCTGCTTTCCGTTACGTCGTTGACCGGAGCTACGGCCTTGACTGCTGCCGCTGATGATGACAATAAAGCCGACCATTACTTTTTCTGGGACAAGAATCATAAGTGGGACCCAGGAAAACAACGCTGAACCTATCGTTTCCATACGCTTGACGGCAGAATATATGCAATTCGGGGAGAAACTGGGCATGGGTTGGATCTCTTTAGGTTTGAGTGTGATGTCAGCAAGTTTGAGTTTGTTCACCAGGTTTATGCACCTGATGAAAAATTCAAGCCCTTGTAAGATCCTCTGCTTTTTCAGTTTGGTGTGAGGTGGACCCCATTGTCAAGATAGTTATCACCGAAAAATAAGGTAGAGT
>DTYO01000114.1 GCA_012961845.1 Thermodesulfobacteriaceae bacterium | reverse complement strand
TTTTCCGTTTTGACTATACTAAGGGAAACAAGTTCTCAACGTATGCAAGCTGGTGGATTCGTCAGGCAATTACCCGGGCCATATTGGACAAGACCAGGACCATTCGCCTGCCGGTCCATTTTCTTGAACTTAGGAGCCAGTTTTTCAAGGCATTTTACGGCCTGCTGAAAGAGTTCGGGAGAGAGCCGACTCCTGCCGAGATCTCAGAGAGGACCGGCCTGCCCATGGAAAAGATCCTTTCCATACTGGAGGCTTCCCGGGAACCGGTATCCCTGGAGACTCCGGTAGGTGATGAAGACAGTACTCTGGGAGATTTTATCGAAAACAAGGATGCTGTGTCACCATATGAGACAGTCAGAGAGAGGGAGCTGACCGAGCGGATCAAAGGCATACTGGCTACACTGAGTCCCAGAGAGGAAAAGATCATACGGCTTCGTTTTGGTATCGGTGAGGACAGCGAATATACTCTGGAAGAGATCGGAAAACGTTTCAATGTGTCCAGGGAACGTATCCGCCAGATCGAAAAAAAGGCCCTGAACAGGCTCAGACATTCCAGCCGAAGAGACCGCCTGAAGTTTTTTCTGGACTGATGCACTATGCCGTTTGCGCCGTGTATCAGCTAGCTCACTTTTGCCGTGCCCGGTGAATGCTCCGTCTCCTCCAAGAGATCCAGGGGTTCATTCCTGGAAATGGTATTCATTATCAGACCGGTCAATATCTTAGGATAAAAAAAGGTGGACTTGTGTGGCATTGTCTGACCGGCATCTGAGACATCTAGAACCTGGCTGACGGGTGTGGATCTCAATATGAAGAGGATGTCCTGTTCGCCCAGGCGCTCTATTGCGGAATCTGCTTCCACGACATATTGAATGGTCTTTCCGACCTCCAGGCCGTGGGAGTCAATGTGTAATGCGTCCTTCATCACCTTCTCTTCCAGCATTACCACGTCCAGGCTGGTCAATGCTGGATGCATGTGATTCCGGGAGACATCCTGGTCAGTCGCATGTTTCAGCCACCATATGGCCGCCCTCCGGTTCCTGCCGAATACTACTCCAAGCCCTCTGCGTGACGGGCTGCCTTCCAGGCGCTTGGTTATTTCTCCGGCAAGTCCTAAACTGTTTATGCCGGTGCCCGCAGCAATCGATTCTATTTCAAAGAGTTGCGAGGCATCCTTTTCAATGGATCCAGGATCGGGCTGATGTGGCATTGTGATAATCCTGTGGCAGGGCAGGACAATGAGGCCGGGGTCTTCGGCATCTACAAGATATGCCATGAGGTAATTGTATGGCATGGAAGGGTCATCACCGTAGAGTTCCCTCATTTTGTTCCTGTAATTCAGGGCGGTGGTGTAGCGATGGTGACCGTCTGCGATATACAGAATGCTGTCAGCCAGTGTTCTCCGGAGTGAAACCAGGCTCGGTACATGTGTGATCTGCCACAGGCTATGGGTGTTCCCAGATTCATCTTCAATGGTATAAAGTTCCTTCCTCGGTGAAGAGAGCAGGATTCGGGCTGCATCTTTATTGTGGCGGTAAAGCAGGAATATCTGGCTGAATTGGGCTTCGGTGGTCTCCATCAGGCGGAGCCGGTCTTCCGTTACCTTGTTGAAGGTCCTTTCATGAGGGCGTATGATACCTTTTTTCCAGTCTTCGATGCGTATGAGTGCTATGAATCCCCTGCGGCAGAAGATGCCTTCCGGAGTGGAGAAATTGATGTCATAAGGATATACAGCAGGCAGGCTGTTTTTGATCAGAACGCTTTTACTGATCCAGTCTCTGAAAAGTGTTCTGGCGCAGGTATACTTGTCTTCAGCGGTTCCTCTACAGATTTTTTTTTCAGGGAGCTCCAGTGAAAAAATATTGTATCTGTTCCTGCTGATAAGCCGGTCTCTTTTACGGATGTCAACCACGTCGTATGGAGGGGCAACCAGTTCCGTCATAAGACCTGCCCTTGCTGTATTATATCTCAGACCTCTGAATGGTAAAATGAAAGCCATGTTTATACTGCTTTGATCAAGAACGTGTATTCTGTCTTCAGGTCTGCAACTAGCTACTATGACAGGATGGCAACGTCAAGGGGAAGCTGCAAGAAAGAGGGATACGGCCCGTGGATTGCGGCCCAGCGGGAAAACCGGATCTACAGGCATAAACGGGGCCGGGTGGACCTACGGGGTGCCGGAAGAGGAAGATACGGGCCGGCCTCCATCTGTCGATGTCCTCCTCAGGGCCTTTTCTGCCAGAAAGAGTATGGTGGCAGGATCATCGTCCACTTTCATCTCCGCGATTCCTGCGGAAGCATGTAACGAAATTTTGTGTCCTTCCCCGCCGGAGCTGAAGATGTGTCTTCTGATCCGCCCTAGGATACGCTCAGCTGTAATTGAACTGGAATCTTTGTCGGTGTGTGGCAGCACCAGAACAAACTTCGTGTTGCTATAGCGGTACACCATGTCCACTTTCCTGACAGAATTTCGGAGCATTTGTCCTGTCTTCCTCAATATATTGCAAGCAATATCTGATCCGTAATCTCTGCTGATCTCATCATAGCCATCTATGGAGACGATTATCACCGACAGAGGAAAACAATATCGGACCGCTCTGTGGATTTCCAGTCTCAGGTCATGTTCCAGGGCTGTACGGTTCAGAAGGCCCGTTACCGGGTCAGTACCTTCAGATGCATGTCTGTAGCCAGCAGCTTGATTCATGGATTTTTTCCTTTTTACAGTGCATAATTCAGTGTTGGTAAGGGCATGAAGCATGTATCATTTTATCCGAAACTGGCAAACCATCAAAGGGAAGTCTCAAGCAGACTGTTCAGGGCCTCCTCAAGAGAGCATGTGCACGGAAAGGATTTGTGAATCATTACTGCCTTTATGTTTTTCCTGCTGCTGAAAGCGGCTACCTGTTCCTGTATTTGGCTTATCACCTGTTTCAGGGTGTCACGAGGATAGCTGATAAATACAATATAACCTGATCCTCTTCTGAACAGCAGTGTTTCACCGGGAATTCCACTGTTCGTTTCAGAGAAATAGTTAAGAAGCATTTGAATTTTTTCACCGATACCATCCAACAACTGGTCGACCTTGAGATGTCCTATCTGCTGGTTCAACAGGAACAGCCCTTTGAAATCAATATACAGTATATTGTAGTCATCAGGGCCCAACAGTATCTCATTGCTCCTGTCCAAGGTAAGCAGATACCGGTAATTATAGAAACTGCACATGGGCTCCCGGAAGTATGTCACCTGTTTGAATGATTCCAAGTACTTGATGTCGCCGAAAGAAGGTCTTCTTATGGTCAGGGGATCCCATTCTTCTACCGTTCTGGCAAGGGTTGATACCACGTTGCTGTCGAGCTTGCCGTTTTCCGCATCCTGCCAGAGGATCCTGATTGCCCTATCCGGGCTCTTGGGAGCCTTGTACGGTCTCCTGGCTATCAGGGCCTCATATATGTCGGCAGCATTTACTATTCGCACCATGAGACTCAGGTCATCTCCCTTCAACCCTGCAGGATAACCGCTTCCATCCAGTCGTTCATGGTGCTGCAGTACAATTTCGGTAACTCTGTCGTCAGGATATCTGGTGGCGAGAAACTTTGCTCCTATGCTGGGGTGCATGTTCATCAACCACCTGTCGTACTTATTAAAGAAGCTCGGCTTTAAAAGCACA
>DTYO01000113.1 GCA_012961845.1 Thermodesulfobacteriaceae bacterium | reverse complement strand
GTATTTCAGGGCAACCTGTTAAGGACGGCCCAAAATATATCATAGATTATTGCCTATCCCGTATTTTTACCGGATTTATTGGCACCACACTTTCAGGAATTTCAGAAAATAAATACGTACTGACGCGGGTTTGCGGCGAGCAGTACCAGCTCAACTGTTAAAGAAAAGCCTGAGTTCAAGGCAATAAGCAGCTCATGACCGACATAAAAAAGGATCCGGTTTTACGGATCCTTTTCAGTGAAATGGGTTTGCTGTTTACATCCTGGGCAATCCGTCCAGCATCCTGCCTCCGTCACCGTTCAGCTGGAAGCCGACAACCTCTGTAGAGTCTGAACTGTAAGTCAAGTATGTCGCTCCGCTTATGTCTTCCAGAAAGAGCTCTTCAGCATATTCCACTGTCTTTGTGTGTGCATTGATAGTCAGTACAGTATGGGCTATTTCGGTACCTGAATCTTCATATGCGGTCAGGGTCACGTTTGTGGGGTCCGCTCCGGTATTGACCAGGGCGATTCCTGTCCAGCCCCTTTTCTCAAGCTTTGGAAATATTCCGGACCGGTTGCTTATGCCCACCGCTGTATAGCCGGCCATTTGCGTTCCGTCCGTGGTGCCGAACAGTTCAAAACCGGATATGCCTCCATTTTCGCTTTCAATAGCCAGCCAGGCGGTATCAGGTGACAGATTCAGTGCATTCACCAGCGACATGAATTTCTGAGAGCCGAAATTGAAGGTTACCGAAACTGGTGGCAGCTCTTTTCCGTCTGCTGAGTAGGGCCTGATATTCAATTTATCATTCGATGCATACGGATCGTAGGCTACAATTCCGGTCCACCACGTATCGTTGTCTGCCACATGAGGAATGAAAATCACCGATTCGGTATCTTCCTTGAGCAGTAACCCGCTCAACTGATAGCCGCAGCCAAAAAGTTCCAGGCCGATGATGCCTTCGGCATTTTTTATGCGGGCTGCATGGATGTCCTGCTGCGGCAGACCTCCTATGAGACTGCCTATGGTAAAGGAGCGATGTTCTCCGGGATTAAGGGCTATCTTTTCTATTTCACCGTTATCAAACTCTATTGTGATTTCTCTGGCTACTACGGTGGTATTCAAAAGGCTTATTCCTGTCCACCATTCGTGGTTGGAGGCAATGTGGGCAATGAAAAGGTCATCGTGATCTACGTCTGATGCTGCAGGTACGGCCACCCGATAAAGACCGCCTGAATAAAGTTTTATGTATCCGACATTATCTTCGGAATCGGACGAGAAGACGAGGTATGCGATCTTGTATGATTCAGGGAAGTATGATCCAACGGTCATCTGCTTTCTTGCCAGAGGCGGCAGTTTTAGTTCGATTTCTCTGGAAACCTTTGTTCCCGAATCGTCATAGGCAGAAAATGTCCCAGAGATTTCCTCCCGGCTGTTGGTGTTTATTACGCAGATTTCAGTTTCCCAGGCTCCAAGGCTGGCCACGTTAAGGAAGTACAGATTATGCTGTTCCTCTACGCCGACCGATATCTTGAGAGGTGCGGAAATAACCACTTCTCCATTTTCATCTCTTACTGAGCAGCTGGCTGTGTAGATACCGGGTTCATCATATGTATGTGAGATCGAATTGGAAGTCCCTGATTCTCTGGCACCGTCTCCGAAATCCCATGAGTATTTCAGTATATAACCCAGCACATTTCCATCTGGATCGTTTGCATCACAGGTAAAATTCACTGTCAGCGGGGGCTCTCCCGATATGGGATCGGCTGAGAATTCTTCGATGACCGGCGGTTCGTTGTTCGGATTGTAGACAGAGACCTCGATGGTGATATAATCGGAAGCTGTTCCGGCCCCGGCATCGTCGGTAACCTTGCATCTGGCCTTGAATATACCGCTTGCATCATAGGTGTGGGTAAAAATGCCGGTTTTATTGGTGGATTTCCCAGAGCCGTCACCAAAGTCCATGGTGAACTCTTCGATCCCGCCGTCAGAATCCACTGCTTTACATGTGAAGGTCACTTCAAGAGGAGCCATGCCTGACGTGACGTCTGCATCAAATTTATCGATTTCAGGCGGTTCATTGCTCTGGCCGCCATGTTCGTATGCACCGATATCGACACCGTTCTGAGGGCGCAGCCTGTTTTCGATATCCACCTTTACCCCTACGGAATTCGTACCTGCATCAATACATGGTGATGAGCCGGTAAGATGATAGTCCTTTTTATAGGCATTCCGAAAAAGCGGATCTTTCATGAGGTTGTTGGAACCGGTGAATTTGTTGGAGTTGACGCTCCATGGAATTGTACAGTAGGAAATATTTGCATGGGCCTTGCACGATGCGAATTCTATCTGCCTGCCTGATTTGTTGTTGTCCCAGACAATTGAATTTATGATATTTATTTCCGCGTAGCCGAAGATGTTTATCGCACTCCCATCTCCCTTGGTGTCTGCAAGTGAATTTCGTGCCACGGTGCAGTTGATTATATCTGAAGGGGCATAATAAAGCTGCATTCCACCTCCCACACCTCTAGCATGGTTGTCACTGATCAAACAGTTGGTGAATTGTACTGTAGCCGTTATTGCATCGTTGTTGATATAGATTCCACCGCCGTCTGCTGACTTGACGTAGTGTTTTTCCTCTGTTTCCGGATCAATGGTATAGCCTATGGCTGTATTGTTCTGGATGATGCACCGGTCGAATTCCGGGGCACTGTTCAATACATAGATTCCTCCGCCGTCATCTATGCAGTGGTTTGATCTTATGACGCAGTCAATGAGTACCGGATCAGAATAATTTATGGCCATGCCGCCGCCGTCGTTATCAGAACTGCAGGATTTAATTACACAGTTCTCGATGGTTGGGGATGACTTCTTGTGGATGTAGATGCCGCCTCCCTTGCCGGAGGTATGGCCGTTCTTGATGGTAAATCCGCTCAACACGGAATCATGCCTCTCGTCTCCTTTAAATTCAACACCACGGTCCAGCCCTTGGCAGTCTATGACGCATCTGGAAGGACCGTTTTCCGACATGACCGTTATGGCCCTGCCTCTGAAGTCGAGATTGCGATTGCCGGGTCCGGTGTAGGTGCCGTCTGCAACCAGTACTGTGTCACCATCGCGGGCAGCATTGATTCCATCCTGAATCGTAGGCTTGTCCTTGGGGACTCTGATGGTTCTTGGTTCCGAAGGATCAACGAATGCACCAAATGAGGCAGAAGCGATCAGCAGTGTTGAGATAAAGGTGGCCAGCAGACTAAAACATGTTAAATTTCTTTTCATGACGGCTCCTTAAACGGTCATATTTGCCCATTTTTTTTTTAGCCTGGCTGAATCTGAACCTCCGGTAGGTTATAATAGCCTACGCGGAAAAATGTTTTTGTTCTGCAGCCGGACATGATGTCGTAATTTGCCTGCACAGTATGTAGTGTACAGGCACTGAAAACCTAGATTAACCGTTCAGTTTTTACTTTGATTGAAAGTTAATAAGCAAATCATATGCCATGTTGTTGCCGATTGGTCAGACAGTTTCAATAGCGGGTAGAGAATACAGGCGGAATGGAATCGACCTGTGCCTGCCCTTAAATGCCGCTTTTCCACACTCCCGACGCCCCATACATTATCAGGCAGCCGGATAAATTGCAGCAGGCGGCATCATTGAATATTAAAAAAGTTTCTTTAAGTTTTTTGTAATGATTTTATTACAAGATTCTGCCTTTTTATCCACTGTGTCAGCACATGTATTATAAACAACTTTGTGAGTATTTGCTGACCGTGGTTCAGAAACATAAATATTGTCTTCCATGTCCAGTAAAATAAAAATTCTCTGGTATTTTATCCGGCTCATTATTGATCGCAGAAACCTCATACTGGAGATGGTGAGAAGGGAAATTTCCGTTCAATATGTGGGGTCATGGCTGGGTTTCGTATGGACATTTATCAATCCGGCAGTCATGATACTCATATTCTGGTTCGTGTTCGGATTCGGATTGAAGACACAGCCCATGAATGATGTTCCGTTTGTCGTATGGCTCACTGCCGGCATGGCAATATGGTTCTGTTTTTCCGAGATCTGGTCCGGGTCAACCCTGATGGTCACCAATAATGCACATCTGATCAAAAAGGTGGTGTTTCCTTCGTCCATTTTTCCTGTTGTCAAGATATTGTCATCGCTTGTAAGTCATGCAGTCTTTCTGGTCCTGCTGATCTTGTTGATCGTTCTGCACGATATGCCGGTAACAGTCTATTTTTTCCAGGCAGTCTATTATTTTTTTGCAATGTCGGTTCTGGTACTGGGGCTGGGATGGCTGACATCTGCGCTCAATGTGTTTCTCCGGGATACAGGCCAGGTGGTGCAGCTCCTGCTTCAGATAGGTTTCTGGAGCACTCCCATTTTCTGGGATATTCAGATCATGCCTGAAAACGTACAGCGGATACTGAAGCTTAATCCGGTTTTCTATATTGTCCAGGGCTACAGAGATTCTTTTATCTATTCGGTTCCATTCTGGCAGGACTGGCAGTGGGCCCTGTATTATTGGCTTGCAGCCGCTGGTATTTTCATCGTGGGCGCGCTTGTCTTCAGGCGTCTCAAGCCGCACTTTGCCGACGTAATATGAGGGATGAACGGAATTGTCCGATGTCTCAAGGTAATGCTGTAGAATTGACCGATGTTTCCAAGAGTTTCCGACTCTATCAGTCTCCTGCAGACCGACTCAAAGAGGCATTTCATCCTTTCAAGCGGCGGTACCATACGGATTTTTTTGCCATCAAGGGGATCAGTATAGCCATACCCCGGGGAGAAAGCTGGGGTATTATCGGATTTAACGGAAGTGGAAAATCGACTCTTCTGAAAGTGATCTGCGGCATTCTGCAGCCTACCCGGGGACAGGTCCGTGTAGCCGGTGAGATTTCCGCCCTGCTGGAGCTGGGTTCTGGTTTCAATCCTGAATTCACAGGCAGGCAGAATGTTTTCTTTGCAGGGGCCCTGGCCGGAAAAGGGAAGAGAGAGATGGAGAGAAGATTTGACGAGATTGTCGAATTTGCCGCAATCGGCGATTTTATTGATCAGCCTGTAAAGAATTACTCAAGCGGTATGATGGTGCGTCTGGCCTTTGCCGTGGCCACAAACATTTCGCCGGACATACTCGTGATAGACGAAGCCCTCTCCGTAGGAGATGCGCCTTTTCAGCACAAAAGCATGGCTAAAATCAAATCATTTCAGGGCGATTGTACCATTATATTCGTATCCCATGACCTCAATGCCGTTCTTACACTGTGCGACAGGGTGATCTGGCTGCATCAGGGCAGAATAGTACAGACAGGTCCGCCCAGAGAAATAATAAAGCATTATACTGAAGCAATGTATGAAGGAGTGGATGAGTCCGGTCACTCCGACGGAGAATCGGCCGGTGCTGAACTTCCGGAGACTGCCGACGTCCAGGAAAGGCCCGGGAATTTCCAGTCCTTCGGCAGGGGAGGGGCAAAGATACTGAGGACGGAACTGATATCCTGTTCCAGGGGAGCTGTAGAATCGGTATTTGGCGGTGAAGAAGTTGCAGTGGAAGTAATGATAGAGACATTTGAAACCATTGAACGACCGATAGTCGGTTTTACAGTAAAAAACCGTCTCGGGATGGAAATATTTGGTTATAACAACCTTACAGTTGAAAAAGACTGCCCTCAATTTCCCGGCGGAGAAAAGGTCATGGTTTCGTTCAGGTTCATCTGGCCCCATCTTGTGGCTGGAAGTTATGCGATTACCGTGGCTGTAGCTGACGGGACTCTGGAAGATCATGTCCAGCATCACTGGATACACGATTTATTACTTGTCAATTGTGTCCAGACAATTAGACTTGTCGGTCTGGTAGGTCTGGGACAGGCGGATTTCAAGGTGAAAATCGGAAAATAGTCGTGCATCTAAGTTCCTTGGACAATATGAAGACTTTTGTGGAGAAATATCTCTTGGACAAGGGAGATACTGCACTGATAATAGTTGACATAGGCGCACAGGATATCGGGGGGTCATACAGGCGGTTTTTTCACAGGGAAAAATGGCAGTATATCGGTGTCGATCTGGAACAGGGGGCGAATATTGATCTGGTTCTGAATGATCCTTACAACTGGACGGAAATAAAAACAGAATCAGTGGATGTGGTGGTTTCAGGCCAGACGTTTGAGCACATAGAATACTTCTGGCTGACTATGAAAGAGGTTGCCAGGATACTCAAGCCAGGCGGCATGTGCTGTATTATTGCTCCGTCCGGCGGGCCGGAGCACAGGTATCCGGTTGACTGCTGGCGTTTTTATCCGGACGGTTTCAGGGCGCTTGCCAGGTATGCCGGCCTGAAAGCCCTGGAGGTCAGGACCGATAGGGAACCCAGTGGGTTTTCCGACGATAGTGACACATGGGCCGATACGGTGCTTGTTGCCAGAAAACCCGGAGGGCATTCAGGTTCCGAGGGGCCAGCCGCTGCAGAGAAAGCCCCGAGGGTCACGGCAGAGGAAGATAAGAAATACCATGTCTATGAGCGTTCCACCGGGATACGGCCGGATGATTCAGATTCTCTGGGCAGGCTGGCAGGGTGGATTCAGCCGAATTCCACTGTACTCGAACTGGGACCTGCTACAGGCTTTTTCACAAGATATCTGCGTGAGACATTGCACTGTGTTGTAGATTGCGTTGAAATATCACCGGAAATGGCGGAAAGGACCATACCGTACTGCCGGGAAATGTATATAGTGGATTTGGACGATGTCCTGCTGGAAGAGAAGTGGAATGTCGAATCCTATGACTATATTGTTGCCAGCGATGTCTTGGAACATCTCAAAGATCCGGGCCGGGTGCTGCGCTCATGCTGGAAGCTGCTCAGGAAAGAGGGTAAACTTCTGGTGTCGATCCCGAATATCGGCCATGCAGCAGTGGTCGGAAATCTGTTGAGAGGCCGGTTTGATTATACGGATGAGGGGCTGCTGGACAAGACTCATCTGCGGTTTTTTACCAGGGAAAGCTTGGTTGCGTTGTTGGAGGACTGCAGGTTTTCCGTAGAAAAACTTGAAACCGTAGTCAGACTTCCTGAAGAAACCGAGATCAAGGACGACTTTGCGGATTTTCCTGAGGAAGTTCAGGATGCCATACTCAACAGGCCGGACGGCATCACTTATCAGTTCGTTGTCATGGCGTCCCCCGGCATCATTCATGATTATGATCCTGCATGGAAAAAGGAGCCAGGTGCCGATGCTGCAGAATTGAGGCGTGAACGGACGCTAAGGCTGGAAGAACAGATTACTGAGTTGAGACAGGCGCTTGCCCAGGCTGAAAAACTTATTGCTGAACAGACGCAGGAAATGGACGCATTGAGATCGGGTCTTGCCGGGGCGGAAGAATTGGTGGCCGAAAGAGACAGGGAGCTGGTAACCCTGAGTGAGCAGATGGCTGCTCAGCGGAACGAAATAGAAGCCCTGAGAAAAGGGCTGAGTCATTGCGAAAAGCTTGCTTTCGAAAGGGCAGAGGAACTGGAAGCAATCAAGTCGTCCAGATTGTGGCGCTATACCGAGATTCTGAGAAGGAAATAATATTCAAAATGCATGTATTCACCAGCATTACAGTCAATTATATTCCAAAGGCAAGGGTTCTTGCCGGTTCAGTGAAAAAATTTCATCCAGATGCTGAATTCCTCCTGGTCTTGTCAGACAGAGTTCCAGACTGGTTTGATATCGAGAACGAGCCCTTTGATTCAGTGTTGACCGCTGATCAGCTCGGCATCCCCGATTTCAGGCCGTGGGCTTTCAAACACGCTGTGGTGGAGCTGTGCACTGCGGTAAAGGGGTTTTCCGTTCAGCATCTTTTCAGGGACAGAAAAGCGGAGCATGTGTTCTATCTGGACCCGGATATAGTGCTTTTTTCTCCGCTGGACAGCCTCTTGAAGAGATTTGAGGATGAGGCAACCAGTATTCTGCTTACACCGCATCAGACCAGCCCTGAAAAGGATCGCCGCGCCATAATGGATAATGAGATCTGCAGCCTCAAACACGGGGTATTCAATCTCGGTTTTCTTGGTGTCAAGAATTCTCCTGAAGGTCTGAGCTTCACAGACTGGTGGGCGGAACGTCTGCGTGACTTCTGCTTTGATGATATAGCCGGCGGTCTTTTTACGGACCAGCGCTGGGTGGATCTGGCTCCCTGTTTTTTCGATGAGGTATGTGTGGTCAGGGAATCCAATTATAATGTGGCCACCTGGAACCTGACCCACAGAAAGGCGACGGGTTCTCTGGAAGAGGGTGTGCTTATCAACGGGAAACCACTGTGCTTCTATCATTTTTCCGGTTTCGACTGCGGAGCTCAGGAAGCAATGTTGAACATTTATGGAAAACACAGTCCTGTCCTCAGGGACCTCCGGGAGTGGTATATGGATGAATGCAGGCAAATGGGCCAGGATGAGATCGGAAATCAGGCGAGTGCTTTTGATTTTTTTGATAACGGAGAAAAGATCACCAGGACACACAGGATCTTGTACAGGAGCAGGGAGGACCTCCAGCAGACATTCAGGGATCCATTTTCCACCAGTGACGTAAACAAATCCTACTATCACTGGTTTGCAGCAAATGTCAGGGGGGCTGAGGCAGAAGACATGGACACCGACATTTCCACCATTGAAAGTCTCAGGGCGAACTATCTGGCGGCCCGCAACGAGCTTGATGCCATCAAGGGATCCCGTTTCTGGCGTATTGCCACATTTTTCGGCAATGCCAGGCGTCTGTTTGCCTGACAATACAGACTGCGATCATATCCACATCATTATGGGTATTCAGTTCAATGATATTCAGGTTGTTGTACCGGCATATGCCGGTACAACTGAATCGGTCAATGATACCCTGGAACAGCTGTTCCTGAATTCTCTCCTGAATCTGGACATACTCGTACTGGTTTCAGACGAAAACCGCACTGAAGTTGAAGCGGCAGCGTCCAGGCTCGGATTCTGCAGTATGCGAATAGAAAGAGTCGATGACGCCTTTCGGGCCAGATATCCCCTGGTTCCGCCTCATGTTTTTTACAGAGGCGGTTTTGACAGGATTCTCATCCAGCCTGACACAGTACTGGTCCGCGGCTGGGACAGGAAACTCCAGGATGCTGCATACAGAGATGCCAGCGCAGTGACTGTCTCGGCTATGACTGGCGGGAGCAGTATATTTGGTCTCGAGGTAGACACGGTTTCCCGTGCTCTCCCCGATGTCGATACGGTTGCAGTCAATGTGTTTATTGAGCAGAATTTCAGGTCCAGGCTGATCAATGTACCCTTTTTTTCTCCTGTCTGCTCGTATTTCAAGGCCTATCTGCTGAATACCCTGGATTTTGGTGCCGGAGAAGGGATAGCGTCCATACTTGATTCATGCAGCAACCGAGGTTTTATCCATTGTCTGACTACTGACTTGTACGTCCAATCCGGAATTTACTGGGAATATGCCCAGATGGTTACAGAAAAATATGCACTGATGGCTTCAAGCCTTGAGGCGAGGCATCCCATATTACATGAGCGCCATTTTCTCAAGACAGGGATGCTGAACCACACAGTGACAAGCAGTTCCATCAGCAGGCCTACACTGCTCCATGTTATTCACAACTGGGGTGGAGGTCTGGAGAAATGGGTCAGGGATTATACTGAAGCCAGCCGGTTATGGAATAATCTGATATTGAAATCAATAGGCAACTGGGGCGCCTTCGGCAGCAAACTGGCTCTGTTTGAGGACTGTGATGCTGAAAGGCCGATCGAGTTCTGGGAGTTCAGCAAACCTTTTCATGCCACAGCTGTTCATCACAGTGAATATGAATCGGCCCTGAACGAGATAGTCAGAAAATACAAGATCGACCTGATCATCGTATCTTCGTTTATCGGTCACAGTCTGGATGTTCTCAACACATCCCTTGCAACCTGGATCGTCTGCCACGATTTTTTCCCATTCTGCTCCGCACTCAATATTTATTTCAACGGGATCTGTACCAACTGCGACAAGACAAATCTTCAGGAATGTCAGGGCAAGAACCTTCGAAACAGGTATTTCAACGGGGTTGCACCTGAAGAGTGGCTGGCCGTCAGGGAAATGTTCGTCTGCAGGGTCATCAGGAACAGGATTCCCATGATATGTCCCACCGAATCCATAGTCAGGCATTACAAGGAACTGGATCAAAGATTCAACAGTGCCAATTTCACAGTTATACCTCATGGGCTTCCCGACAAGGCCCTTACTAGGGTGAAGTCTGCCGGCGGGTGCGGGCGTCTCAAGGCTGTTGTGCTGGGGCGACTAACCGAAGAGAAGGGGCTGACCTTCTTTGACTCTGTTGTGGACGATCTGCTGGAATATGTGGATATCTATCTGGTTGGATGTGGTGATGCCGGCAGAAAATACAGTAGAAAACAACATGTCAGCGTTATCGATGAATACAGGCCTGATGAGCTGGACAAAATACTGCAGAAAATATCTCCCGACATGGGGCTGCTTTTTTCGAGCTGTCCGGAGACTTTCAGTTATACCCTGCATGAATTGATGGAGGCGGCTATTCCTCCTCTGGCCACCAACATAGGCAGCTTTGCCGACAAGATCAGGCATGGGGAAAACGGTTTTCTATTTGAAATTGACCGAGAAAAGATCATAGGTCTCGTTTCTCAGATCAATGAAAAACGTGATATGCTGGAAACAGTCAGGGACGACCTGATTCACCTTGAAAAAAGAACTGCCGGAGACATGGTGAGGGATTATCAGGCAATGTTCGGCAGAGTTGTATATACCCGGGCAAGCCTTAGTGTCAGTGCCGAGACTGAAACTGGCAGACTGTATTCTTCCGGCAGCCCGCACCTGATCATGGGCAACGATATATTTTCCATGTTCAGGTCTTTCAAAATCAACATCCATGAAAAGATAGACAGCTCACCCAGGTCATGTGTCATAAAAAAAATCACCAAGGGCCTGTTCAGGCTGTGGACTTTGTTCCCGGATGTCTGTGTCAGATTCTGGGAAATCTACCTCAAGTACTTCAAATAGTTTCCATGATTTTACCCTGACCGGCTTGCCGGTCTGCTGATATGTGATCCATCACTGTCAAAGATGAAAAAACTTTCCACGTGCAGAAAAGTGTTTGCCTTTGCGATGAAGGTTATTGTAAAATAACATCAGAAAGAGGAGGAAATCGTGCAAATTGCTGTCTGTAAGTCGGTCTGACATTTGCGTATTTTCGGGGCGAAAAATTTTTAATTAAAAGGTCAGTAGTACGATAAGTAAATAGCAGCCAAAACAGTTGATGATAGTTTGTTTCGGTCCGGTTGGGCATTATTCAACTTATAAGGGGTAAATAAATGAAAAAACTGTCTGTCATTTTGTTGTCATTGTGCCTTGTATTTTGCGCGACTTCTGTTTTTGCCGGTGAAGATGTTGAAAGCAAGGAAAGGGTTCCCGGGGGATTACCTTGGATTATATTTATTCCGCATTATGATGTTTCTCCGGATTGGTGGAGTGGACTGGTGGTCATGAATGTCAGTTCGGGAGCAAATCAGGGCACAGTCTGGGTCTATGACGATCAGGGATATCTGTCAGGCCAGGAGTGGTTCGATATTGTTCTGGCGGGAGTGAGCAAAAAGACTGTCATGCTCAGCAAACATGGCGAGTCTCCTAATGTCCTCCGGACCGGTTCGGATAGAGGGTATCTGATGATAGAATCAGAGCAGCGGATGATGGCTTTTATCAATTTCGGTCAAACAGCTGCCGGAGGCGGTGTCACTACTCTCGGCCCATTCTGGTCTTACAGGTAACAACCTGACATGTTCTCCCGGACCGAGCTCATGATCAGGTTGATTCTCATTGCCTTGACAGCATTGATGATACATTTGTTCACCTTGAATCCGGTCTGTGCAGCCGGATCTGCGGATTTCCTGACGAATATTGAAAAGACATTGTCCGGCGCGGATATAGACCGGGCCAGGACACTGAATCTCAGGGTAGCCTCACTTTTTGGGCAGAACAGACTTTCCAGGGATTCGAGGCCTTGTTGCCCTGCCAAGACAGGAACTTTTATCCTTGTCGAAGCCCGCAGGTACCGTCACCTTCTGGATCCAGAATATCATTACATCCTTCAAAGACCAACAGATTCCGGGGATAATGACTATTATGGCCACGGAATAGATGTCTGGAGTATAGAGACAGAGCATTTTACCATACATTATACAGAGGACGGCAGGTATGGAGATGCCGTTCCCGGATCCGACGGGAGCAGGGATACGGTTCCATGGTATGTGACCACCATGGGAGATTATTTTGAGCAGGTCTGGGATTACGAAGTCGGTACACTGGGATACAGGTCTCCGCCTCCTGACGCAGGTAGGGGAGGAAGTGATAATTTTGATGTATATCTTCTGGACATAAACGCATACGGGTACACAACGATAGATGAAAATGGATATCTCTATATCGTGCTGGACAACGATTTTGAAAGTTTTCCCACCAATCTGGATCCGGAGGGCGATCAAAAAGGATGCATGAAGGTAACTGCCGCCCACGAATTTTTCCATGTCCTTCAGTATGAGTATGGAGCCTGGAGGGAACCCAGCAACTGGTGGCTTGAAAATACTGCCGTGTGGATGGAAGACGAGATTTTTGACGGTGTGGATGATTACCTGAACTATCTGGGCTATATCTACGAAGACGCCAACGACAACGGACGCTGGGATTCCGGTGAAGTCTATTATGATCTTGACGGTTCTGTACTGGGCACCACGGGAAGGCCCAAGGGCTGGGCTGATTGTCCTGATACTCCGATAGATACCTTCAACGGCTACTATGAATACGGCGGCGTAGTCTGGGCAAAGTACCTTGCCGAGAAATATGGAGATGGGTTCATCAAGAATGTATTCCATGGGCTGGGAGGCGCCAGAAATGCCATTGAGGTGATTTCTGACGAACTCAATTATCGCGGATATAGCTTAGCTGACGCAGTTGCTGACTTCCGTGTAAAGTATATTCTCCAGGATTTTGAGGAAGGTCTGAAATATCCGCTGCCGAGACACCGAGCCAGTTTTGAAACCTATCCGGCATCTGTTATGGGAAATCGCATGCCGCCTGACTTCAATGCCGGTTTGAGCCATCTGTCGTGCGAATACGTAGCATTCAGGCCGGGCCATGCGGATTCGGTTACATTTACCCTGTCCGTCGGTGAGTCGAATATTGCCGATTTCAGCATGACGGCTGTAGGGTTCATGAAGGACGACAGTGAAGAGGTGGAGCAAATAGATTTTGATCCCCAGACAGGTGTTGCAGAGCTGGAACTGTCCCAATTCAGGGAACAGTACGATAAAGTTGTTTTTGTTCCCGTCAATGTCTCCACTACTTCGGACAGGGTATCATATCGCATCTTTGCAGATGTCCAGGAGGATGATGGTAACCAGACTAATTTGTTCTTTCCCCAGATAGCAGCTGGAGACGGAAAGTGGACTGCAATAGGCCTGTTGAATACGGGTGAAAAACTGGCAGATGTGACCCTGATACTTTATGGCAGGAATGGAAGGGTCCTGGCCACCACAGTCCGTTATTTTGCGCCATTTGAAAAGAAATTGATGTACATGCGGGAACTCTTCCCAAAAGTCAACATCCCTGAGGACGAGGCTGTGGTGGAAGCTGTCACAGTGAACCCTGATTTCATGGGATTTGAAATGTGGGGGGAAGGAAATAAATATGTTTCCGGTTTAATGACGGGCGGGAAGCAAGGTAGATGCTGTACTGAGTCTGGCCGGACACGGCCTTGAACCGTGATGCTAGTCTTCCTGTTTTCTTATTGATCATCACGCCCCGGGCAGCCAGTCTTTGGGAGCTGAATATTTTTAAGGAGGCGGATTATTTCCTCATTCTGCCTGAGGATTTCCAGGTTGGTCTTTACTGCGAATTCGCTTGATATGGCTATTCGTCTCAGATAGTCTTTGGACGGGTCTGTGGTGTAGGTTTTGCCGGATGATCGGTAGTTTCGATTCTGCAGCGCATCGTAGAAATCACGATCAAGCCTGATAAAGATACCCATGTGCATGCTGTCTGAGTCAGCAGCGTCCGCCGTATTGAAATCAGCATCAATTAACAGCATGAATGAAATGACTAAGGCAATTGTTGACATTGATATCGAAAATCTTATTTTTTTGTGCATGTAGCCTCCCATTCCGGATTTCTATTGTTTTTAATCATTCTGTCTGTATTATTTATCGGATCATTGCCTGAGTATCATTCTGTCTGGTGACTTTATACAATATTCAGTATTGTGCTTATAATATTATCTAGCAAGATCAGATTGTTATACCTAATGAGGTCTTGCTATGAAAATGCCGGCCATATCTCTTCTGGAATGACAGAAGAAATTTGGTACTGAAAGGGCCTGCAGCAAACCTTTGGCCAAGATCAGTTGGCCTCAAGGTTT
>DTYO01000112.1 GCA_012961845.1 Thermodesulfobacteriaceae bacterium | reverse complement strand
TAACGCCAAATTTAACTGAACTCATGGTCTTTTTTTTGATGGCCACAACCACATACTTCTAACAACCACTTCCATTTGGTTAATTTAGAAAGAGCTTATGATATATTTTCCCGTCTCCTGAAGGAACGGATAGTTTTCCTGGGAGGCGCAGTAGATGACGAGATAGCCAACCTGATCATCGCCCAGTTACTGTTTCTTGAGGCCGAAGACCCCAAGAGAGATATCACTTTTTATATCAACTCACCCGGCGGAATAGTAACCGCAGGTTTGGCCATTTACGACACCATACAGTATATTAAACCTGACGTCAGCACCCTGTGTCTCGGGCAGGCAGCCAGCATGGGTGCCCTCCTGCTGGCGGCAGGCACCAAAGGCAAGAGATATACCCTTCCTAATGCCAGGATCCTGATACATCAGCCCATCGGAGGTTTCCAGGGCCAGGCTACGGACATAGACATTCATGCCAGGGAAATTCTGAGGCTCCGTCAGAGCCTGAATGAAATTCTCACTAGGCATACAGGACAGCCCATCGAAAAGATTCAAACAGATACGGAGAGAGATTTTTTCATGGGCGGGGAGGAAGCCAGAGAATATGGTATTATTGACGAAGTATTGTTGAAAAGAGAAATTGCTCCCCAGGAGGACAATCCGAATGGCTAAGAAAAAAGATTTTGACGGCCAGAACGATCTGCACTGTTCATTTTGCGGAAAGAGTCAGGACGAAGTAAAAAAACTGATTGCCGGACCCGATGTATACATATGTGACGAATGCATAGAACTCTGTAATGATATTGTGGCAGAGGAGTTCGAAAACGAAGAAGAAAAGACCGGGGCAAGGCTGGGTAACCTGAAACCAGCCGAGATAAAGGCCCTCATTGATCAATATGTCATTGGTCAGGAAACGGCCAAAAAAATCCTTTCCGTGGCGGTTCACAATCACTACAAACGCATAGATTCCAAAGTCAACACGGAAGATGTTGAACTCCAGAAAAGCAACATTGTCCTCATAGGGCCTACCGGAAGCGGAAAGACCCTTCTGGCACAGACCTTGGCAAAGATCCTAAATGTTCCCTTCACCATTGCCGACGCTACTACCCTTACGGAAGCCGGTTATGTCGGTGAAGACGTCGAGAACATCATCCTCAACCTGCTACAAGCGGCGGACTACGACGTGGAGCTTGCAAGCAGGGGAATTGTATACATAGACGAAATCGACAAGATAGCCCGGAAGACGGACGGCCCGTCTATCACCAGAGATGTGTCAGGTGAAGGTGTGCAGCAGGCCCTTTTGAAGATCATGGAGGGCACCATGGCCAATGTGCCCCCTAAAGGCGGCCGGAAACACCCGCAGCAGGAATTCGTAAAAATAGACACCACGAATATAATGTTCATATGCGGCGGAGCATTCGTCGGCCTGGATTCCATTATCAAATCCAGAATGGGAAAATTTTCCATAGGTTTCGGTGCCGACGTACAGGGATCCAGGGATCTGTCTCTGGGAGAATTGCTCAGAAAAGTTCAGCCGGAAGATCTCATCAAATACGGCCTCATTCCCGAATTCGTGGGCAGGATACCTGTGATGGCGACTCTGGAGGAGCTGGACGAAGAGGCCCTTGTAAAGATCCTCCAGGAACCCAAAAATGCACTGGTGAAACAATTCCAGCAGCTTTTTGCCATGGACGGGATAGAACTGCATTTCACAGACGGCGCCATAAGCGCCATTGCCCATGAAGCCATCAAGAGAAAGACCGGGGCCAGGGGGCTCAGAGCAATCCTCGAAGACGCCATGCTGGACGTCATGTATGAACTTCCTTCCAGGGAAGGAGTCAAGGAATGCGTGATCAGTGAAGATGTCATTCTGAATAATTCAGAACCTATTCTGCTGTATGAACCTCAGGCTCAGGCATCATGAGGCAGTATTTTCTTGCGGGCACCTCTTCTAAAAATCAGGGTTCTGTTCCGGAACAAGGCGCACTAGAAAAATAACCGCAGACATGTCAGCCCGGATTAGTGACACTTCGAGGATTATCTTTTGAGTGCAACACAGTTATGTGACACAAGAACATTTTTTAGAGGTGGCCTTGCTCAAGTTATGGTTCCCGGGTTCCGAGTCAAGGAAACCCTCTTTCCGAAAGATCCTGTCTCCCTCTTTGTGGGATAGAGCAGGTGTGTGAAAAAATTTTCCGCTCCATGCGACTTTTTCTCATCGACATGAACGGATATTTGATAGCCAGGTTTTTAAGTCCGAGCTGCCGTCAAACAACATCTTGATTTATTTATATCTTTTCTGCCGACCATCTGGATGCATAATCCGTGGTGAGAAATCTTTTTCCGTCAGCCCATTAAAATCACTTGAAAAACTGGCAGATCATGTCAATATTACGATTATCAATCATCATAAAATTATTATATTACTAAGTATATAAAATAAACATTTCAGCCTGGCCTCCGGACTCTCAGGCTGTGTGGTTTTGAGTCAAGGAGGCCTGAGCTTAGAGCAATCATGACTAATTCCAAAGAAACTCATAACACCCCACTCTTACCCCTCAGAGATATCGTTCTTTTCCCCGGCATGGTAGTTCCACTCTTTGTTGGCAGGAACAAATCGGTCCAGGCTATAGAACAGGCCATGGCAGCCAAAGAAGAAATCTTTCTTGCCGCCCAGAGAGACGCCAAGATCGACGATCCTTCAGAAAAAGACATATACAGGATCGGGACACTGGGCACGATTCTTCAGCTCCTGCGTCTGCCGGATGGCACGGTAAAGGCTCTAGTAGAGGGAAAGCGCAGGGCAAAAATCATTCGTTATACAGCGGCCAGAGAGTATTTCACCGTAGAGGTGAGCCCGCTTCCTCAGCTTTCTGAAACAGGTCCGGAAGCAGAGGCGCTGATGCGCCTGGCAGTAGACGCATTTGAAGATTACATAAAATTCAACAAGAAGATACTCCCTGAAGTATCTCTTTCCATATCGTCCATTACCGACCCGGCCAGACTTTCGGATACCATTGCAGCCCATATCCCACTCAAGGTTGCAGACAAGCAGGCCCTTCTGGAACAGGTGCATCCTCTGAGACGCCTTGACCGGCTCTATGAACTCATGAAGTCTGAAGCCGAAGTGGCTAGACTCGAACAGAGGATCAAAGAGCGGGTCAAAAAACAGATGGAAAAAAATCAGAAGGATTACTATCTCAATGAACAGGTCAGGGCCATACAGAAGGAGATGGGCCAGAAGGAGGAATCCAAGGGAGACCTGGACGAACTGGAAAGACGCATAAAACGCAAACGTCTCCCCAGAGAGGCTGCTGCCAAAGTTCGCAGGGAATTCAAAAAGCTCAAGATGATGGCCCCGATGTCTGCCGAGGCCACTGTGGTCAGGAACTACATAGACTGGATCCTGGACCTGCCGTGGTTCGAACAGACCAGAGACGTCCAGGATATAGTCAAGGCGGAAAAGATACTTGATGAAGACCATTACGGCCTTGAAAAACCCAAGGAAAGGATTCTTGAATATCTTGCCGTACAGACCCTGGTAAAGAAGATGAAGGGGCCTATCCTCTGCCTGGCAGGTCCGCCTGGAGTAGGAAAGACATCCCTGGTCAGGTCTGTTGCCAGGGCACTCGGAAGGAATTTTGTCCGTCTATCCTTGGGCGGTGTCAGGGACGAAGCAGAGATACGGGGACACCGCCGGACCTATATCGGAGCGCTGCCCGGAAAGATCATTCAGTCCCTGAAAAAGGCAAAATCGGTCAATCCGGTATTCTGCCTGGACGAAGTCGACAAGATGAGTTCTGATTTCCGAGGGGATCCCTCATCCGCCCTGCTGGAAGTCTTGGATCCTGAGCAGAATTCCGCATTCAATGACCATTACCTGGATCTGGACTATGATCTCTCCAGGGTTTTGTTCATTACCACGGCCAATGTCCTGTACAATATTCCAGCTCCGCTCCAGGACAGGATGGAAATTATAGAACTGCCCGGGTATACAGAAGAAGAAAAACTTGAAATTGCCACTGGATATCTGCTTCCCAGACAGATGGAAGCCCACGGGCTCATACCCGGACAGCTCCGGATCAGCAAAGGAGCAATCCTTGAGATCATCCGTTCATATACCAGAGAGGCGGGCGTAAGAAATCTGGAACGTTCTCTGGCTTCCATCTGCAGGAAAGTGGCCAGGAAAATCGTCAGGAACCCCGAAGATCCAGACTGCACTGCCAAGGTCAACCAGTCATCTGTAGCTAAGTATCTCGGAGTACCGCGTTTCCGTCACGGACGCACCGAAGAAAAGGATCAGATCGGTGTTGCCACCGGCCTGGCCTGGACTGAGACAGGAGGATCCATTCTCCAGATAGAAACGGTAATCATGCCTGGCAAGGGCAGATTGACCATTACCGGCAAACTGGGCGATGTCATGCAGGAATCAGCACATGCCGCCATGAGCTATGTCAGATCCAAGGCCCATCAGCTTGGACTTCCATGGGATTTCTATCAGAAAGTTGACATTCACGTCCATGTGCCCGAGGGCGCCATTCCCAAGGACGGACCGTCTGCCGGCATAACCATGGCCACGGCCATAGTATCCGCTCTCTTGAAGGTGCCTATAAAACATGATCTGGCCATGACCGGTGAGATAACCCTGAGGGGACGAATCCTTCCCATCGGCGGCCTGAAGGAAAAACTTCTGGCGGCCAGGCGGGGAGGTCTCGGCACTGTTCTCATCCCGGAAGAAAACCGCAGAAATCTCAAGGAAATTCAGTCGAAGATCACTCGATCCATAGATGTCCATCCCGTTGAACACATGGATCAGGTACTGAAACACGCACTTGCCCTGGAAGACCCCGACGGCCTGTTCGCAGGCATGGCCGTCTCGGAGGATATTCCCGAATGGTTCATGCAACATCAGGACGACAGGCCTGAGATACCCGCCCCTCATTAAGTATTATTTTGACTTGTCAATGTCTGTCCAGAAACGAAGACTGTTGCTCGGCCCCAGAGAATCCGGGCAGAAATATAAGTAGGCTTATATTGATATGCTGACATTTTTTATCATAACACAACGATCGGATAAAAAGACCATTTTCTAACAGGCATAATCTAAATCACTACAGGGTCTGATACTAGATTCCGATAAGTTCTCTAAGGAAGCCTTCAGCCCGGATTATCCGGGTTCAGCGTTGATACAGCAGTCACCTCATATTGAAATTTCGGGAGGAACTCAGAGTGGACCGTCAGTGGTTTGCTGTCAGAACGCAGCCCAAAAAGGAATTTTTAGCCAGGGAGCACTATAATCGCCAGGGTTTTTCATCTTATCTGCCGCTGGTAAGGGTGTTGCGCAGACATGCAAGGAAAGTGGACCGTGTCTTCCGTCCTCTCTTTTCAGGATATCTTTTTTTACACCTTGCACCGGAGGAAATGAACTGGACTGCCATCGGCAGCACAATCGGCTCCATCGGGCCTGTAAGGTTTGGCGACTATTTTCCTCCTGTACCGGATCTGTTCATAGAGCAGATTAGGCACAAGGAAAATGAGGAAGGAATAATTTGTCTGAAGTCACCCGAAGAGGGATATTTCAGACCGGGCCAGAAAGTGGCTATTGTAACCGGAGAATTGGAGTACCTGGAAGGAATTTTTCAGTGCAAACGGGGTAAAGACAGGGCACTGATACTTATGGACATGCTCAGCAGGCAGGTACCAACCACGGTACCTGTTTCAGCGCTCAAAACAGCATAACTCAAGACATTGTTACGGGGTAGGGGTTTCCGGCAGTTCGTTACTGCCGGAAACCCTCGGCTGCCAAACCATGGGTGATTGGCCGGGAATTATTGGGCGGTCTTTTCACCCAAATGGCGGTAGCCTGCCCGATATCTGCCTGGAGGGTGGTGCATCTACGGCGTTGGCAAGCACTTGAAGTACGGGAAGTACGTCTTCGTACCCTTCGCCCTGTACCTACACCACCCTCCAGGCAGATACCGGGCTGCAACACATATAAAAAAGCAAAGTGGTTCTTAACCAAACTCAGCAATTTTTTCAGGTATGTGGGTCAAGCATGCATTGAGCAGTCTCAACTGATCTTGGCCAAAGTTTTGCTGCAAGCCCTTTCAGTACCAAATTTATTCTGCCATTCCAGAAGACATATGGCCGGC
>DTYO01000111.1 GCA_012961845.1 Thermodesulfobacteriaceae bacterium | reverse complement strand
TTCAGCAAACTTGCGAGCTGCATGATCCGGGTTAATTTTTCCGGATACCGCGAAATGACGGTCGCTCACCACCCTGACCCTGAGCTGCTCCAACAGGCCGGCCTCTGAAAGGTGATTCCGAACTTCGCCCGCAGTGAAGGCGGCCAGCAGGGAATGGAAGAAATCATTTTTCAGTATTTCCGGTTCGCCGCCCGAATACTTTTCTACTATGAGCCTGGCCTCTTCTTCGGAATCCGGCCGGATCAGGTCTATCACCAGGACGGGGGCTCCGGGAGCGGCGTAATCCTTTACTGCCTCCCACAGTATTGACGGATCCGGCCGGTGGTGCAGGAGACTGTTTACGATAATGCCGTCGTACCGGCTGAGAGGGAGCAGGCGCCGGGAATCCTGCCGTGGATGAGTCCTATCCGGCCGGCAAGACCTTCCTGTTCCAGGCGCTTCCTCCCCTGACTGAGCATTGCCTCCGAACCGTCAACTGCATGCATTGTGCAGTGCGGATACTCCCTGGCAAACCTGACGGTGATGTCGGAGGCTCCGCACCTCAGGTCCAGTATGGTTCCTGTCATTTCAGTGCGGAACTCATTCCTGAACAGTTCCACGAACATCTGATGGGGTTCTGAGAAATCCGCCTCAGAGTATGCCCTCGCCTGATCGTCATCCAGTATAAGCTCCGGTTCCGGGATCCGTTTCATGGCTGCCCTCATTTTCTGAAAAATAATTCATCAAAAAGTATTATATGCCAATCTGGCAGGAAATAGAAGTGATCCTTTCAGGCCGGTGCAGTATCGATGACTGCATTCCCTTTTCATTTTCCGACTCTTTTCCGTTTTCCTGATTTTATCTTATGCCGCTTGACAATATAAGCGGTATCAGATACTATATGCACACAGTTCGCATTTAAGAATTATGAACACTGTGTCGGATTCCAGAAAACGTTTTAAAGAAATGGTCGAGGCGCTGCGTGAGCAGGACTACAGGCTCACTCCGCAGCGGCTTGAAATCATCAGAGTTCTGGCCCAGAGCCGTGACCATCCAAGCGCAGAAGAAGTTTTCGAAGAGGTCCGCAATAATTTCCCCACTACGAGTCTCGCTACCGTTTACCGGAATATTCTGAAACTGAAGGAGCTTGGACAGATACTGGAGCTGGGTTTTCCTGAAGGCGGGAACCGCTATGACGGCAACCGGCCTTTTCCGCATCCCCACGTGATATGCATAAGGTGTCGCCGGATCATGGACCCCGATTTGGAGAACCTGGAGGACCTCACCTCCAGGCTGGCCGAGACCACCGGATTCAAGATTGTGAACCACAGACTGGATTTTTTCGGCATCTGCCCCGGATGTCAGGACAAGGCTGAATGACAGAGCTTTTTTTTTCTTAATATATGCGAATGATTTGCAAATAATAATATTAAGCAACAGGAAGCAATTTGCAATTATCCGGAAATCGCCGCAACAGGAGCAAGGAGATACAGAAAATGGAAAACCAACCACTGCTGCCTTTGGCATTCAGACATCCCGCGATCCAGTTCGTTCGGGTTTACAGACCCGGCACAGACCTGAAATGAAAGGAGGACAGAGATGAGCAATGAACGCAAGTGCCCGGTAACGGGAAGACGAAAAAGACAGACAGCCGGCAGAGGGACCTCAAATCGGGAATGGTGGCCAGACCAGTTAAACCTCCGTATTCTCCACCAGCATTCTTCCAAGTCTAATCCCATGGGTGAGGAGTTCAATTACGCCGAGGAGTTCAAGAAACTGGATCTGCAGGCCGTGAAGAAAGATCTGTATGCCCTGATGACCCGGTCTCAGGACTGGTGGCCGGCCGATTACGGTCATTACGGCGGACTCTTCATCCGCATGGCCTGGCACAGTGCGGGCACATACCGAATGGGTGACGGGCGTGGCGGCGCTGCGACCGGCAACCAGCGCCTGGCTCCACTGAACAGCTGGCCGGACAACGTAAATCTCGACAAGGCGCGCAGGCTGCTCTGGCCGATCAAACAGAAATACGGCAGAAAAATATCCTGGGCCGATCTCATGATCCTTGCAGGAAACTGTGCCCTTGAGTCGATGGGAGTCAAGACATTCGGTTTCGCAGGCGGACGAGAGGATGTCTGGGAGCCGGAAGAGGATATCTACTGGGGCAGCGAAGACGAGTGGCTGGATGACAAGCGCCACACGGGCGGTCAGAAGCTTGAAAATCCACTTGCTGCCGTACAGATGGGGCTGATATATGTAAACCCGGAAGGGCCGGCAGGAGAACCGAACGTGCTCGCCTCCGCCAAGGATGTTAGAGAGACCTTTGCACGCATGGGCATGAACGACGAAGAGACCGTCGCTCTCGTCGCCGGCGGCCACACTTTCGGCAAATGTCACGGTGCGGGCCCCGCGTCTCATGTAGGGCCTGAACCCGAATCAGCTCCCATCGAAGAACAGGGACTGGGCTGGAAGAGCAGCTTCGGCAGCGGCAAGGGAGACGATACCATAAGCAGCGGCATAGAGGGTGCGTGGACACCGAACCCGACCAGATGGGATATGGGTTATTTTGACATGCTGTTCGGCTATGACTGGAATCTGGAGAAGAGTCCTGCCGGCGCCTGGCAGTGGGTCCCGGTCAATCCGGATGAAAAGGATCTCGCTCCTGCTGCCCAAGATCCGTCGAAACAGGTTACCACTATCATGACCACCGCAGACCTGTCGCTGAGATTGGATCCAGTCTACAGGCCGATAGCCGAAATGTTCCACAAAAATCCGGAGGAATTTGCTGACGCCTTCGCCCGGGCGTGGTTCAAGCTTACACACCGCGACATGGGGCCCCGCTCGCGATATCTCGGTCCAGAAGTCCCTGATGAAGAACTGATCTGGCAGGACCCTGTGCCGCCGGTAGATCATGAGCAGATCGATGATAAGGACATCACAGCCATCAAGTCCCGGATCACAGCTTCGGGCCTGTCGGTCTCCCAACTGGTCTCCACGGCGTGGGCGTCTGCATCGACGTTCCGCGGTTCCGACAGGCGAGGCGGTGCCAACGGTGCCCGCATCCGCCTCGCCCCACAGAAGAACTGGGAAGTCAACCAGCCGGATCAACTGAAGAATGTGCTGCAGACTCTCCAGGGTATTCAAGAGGAGTTCAACAGATCCCAGTCAGGCGGAAAAAAGGTCTCCCTTGCAGACATGATTGTCCTGGGCGGATGCACCGGTATCGAACGGGCTGCCAAAAAAGCCGGCCACGATGTGACCGTACCATTCACACCTGGCCGCACAGATGCGACACAGGAGCAGACCGATTTGAAGTCATTCGCGGTTCTCGAACCAGTTGCCGACGGTTTCCGAAACTACCAGAAAACCAGATTCGCCATACCTGCGGAGGAACTGCTGATTGACCGCGCTCAACTGCTGACCCTGACCGCCCCTGAGATGACTGTCCTCCTTGGCGGGATGCGCGTCCTGAATGCAAACTTCGGACAGTCTCCGCATGGCGTTTTCACCAGGAGGCCGGAGACACTCACCAACGACTTCTTTGTGAATCTGCTCGACATGAGCACCACCTGGAAGGCAGCCTCGGAAGACGAAGAATTGTTCGAGGGGCTTGATCGCGTAAGCGGTGAAGTCAAATGGACCGCGACCCGTGTCGATCTGATCTTCGGTTCAAACTCACAACTCAGGGCCCTGGCTGAAGTATACGGGTGTGAAGATTCCCAGGAGAAATTCCTGCGCGACTTCATAGCGGTGTGGGACAAGGTCATGAACCTTGACCGTTTCGATCTTGCCTGACGGTGTCCTGCCGATGCATTTTCGGCAAACTCGCGAACCGAATTATCCAGGTTGAATAATCCTGTAATTAATGGAAAATCATGAAGGAAAAAGGAGGCTTCAGTTATGGGTGAAGAATTTGAACTCGCCTGTGCCAGACCCACTGGTGGTCCCGTAGGAGAAAAAGCCATGGAAGCACAATCGGAATAGACAGGAAAAGAAACAGTTCGGCGAAGTCGGCCAGGTCATCCAGGAAATCATGAATCCTTCTCATTGTGGCAAATATGTAAAGCGTTTCCGTTCCAGCTGGATCGAATCATGGCCGAAACAGACCCAAACCGTGAACCTCGACTGTGAACCATACCAGGCATATTTTATATACGTTTTGCGGTGGTGCCAAGAGCGGTTAGGATGGTGCTGTCTGAAGACTACCCGTATCTGAAAAGGTAAAACGATCCACATGCTTCCGTCGGTTCTGCATTTTTCCGTTCCTGAATCCGGCGGACAAGATTCTTTCGAAATGAATGATCCAGAGCGGTGACTTCCTTTCTTACCAAATCCCAGTTCTTGCGAGGCAGTCAGTGCCCCAGGTCTCTTTGGCTATACAGAAACAGGCCCGGCTTACGCAGAAAGCCGGCTATGGCACAGCAGGCACTCATGGATGCCGGCAGGGAGGTCGGCCTCCTGGCAAGGAAGCTTTTTCCCGGCGGGATGAACGCATCTGCTGATCATTTTGACGTATTCAGTAACGTCAGGAAGACCAGAGAACTGATGAATCATGGCGCCTACACCATCTATGAGGCGGTTTTCCTGTTCGACGGCTGTCTGGTCATGGCAGATATTCTGCACAGGGGGGCAGGCGGCTGGAGAGGGAGAACAGAAGGCTGAACAAAAAGCTGAAAAAGGCAGAAACCATCATAGAGTTTCAAAAAAAATTTCAGAGCTCCCGGGGATTCCACAGTCGGAAGACAAAGAGAAGAAATGATGGAAATTGTATCTGATCTGAGCGGTC
>DTYO01000110.1 GCA_012961845.1 Thermodesulfobacteriaceae bacterium | reverse complement strand
TGATTTTGCCCTGTCTGTCTATGTCGAGGACCTTGACCTGGATTTCGTCCCCTTCTTTCAGTATGTCGGTGACCTTCTTGACATGCTTGTTGTCCAGTTCGGAAATGTGGACCAGGCCGTCGGTGCCGGGCAGGATTTCAACAAAGGCTCCGAAGTCCATTATTTTTTTGACTATGCCCTTGTATGTCTTTCCGATTTCGGCTTCTTCCGTGATGTCCTTTATTTTCTTCAGAGCTTCCTGTGCCGCTTTCTGGGACGGGGAGAAAATGTTCACCTGGCCGGAGTCATCGACGTCTATCTTTACTCCGGTCTCTTCTATGATCCCCCTTATGATCTTGCCGCCGGGACCTATAAGGGCCCCTATCTTTTCAGGATTGATGTGAATGGTAGTGATGACTGGGGCATAGCGAGAAAGCTTTTCCCTGGGAGCGTCTATCACCTTTTTCATCTCATCCAGTATGAAGATCCTCGCCTCTCTGGCCTGTGTGAGGGCTTCGCTCAGTATGTCTTCGGTCACTTCCGGGATTTTTATATCCATCTGGAGTGCGGTGATGCCTTCTGAGGTTCCGGCCACCTTGAAATCCATGTCTCCGAGATGGTCTTCATCTCCCAGGATATCTGACAGAATTATGAACTGACCTTTTTCGCTGATCAGGCCCATGGCAACACCAGCCACCATGTCTCTGATGGGGACACCTGCATCCATCATGGCCAGAGTTCCGCCGCATACCGTGGCCATGGACGATGATCCGTTGGATTCAAGCACATCAGACACAATGCGAATGGTGTACATGAAATCTTCAGGTGGTGGAATTACTCCTGACAGCGCCCGTTCGGCCAAGGCTCCATGTCCTATGTCTCTCCGGGCTGGTCCTCTGAGCGGACGCACTTCGCCTACACAGAATGGATGAAAGTTGTAGTGAAGCATGAAATTCTTGAACTGCTGGCCTCCGGGATATTCGATTCTCTGTTCGTCTTCAGCACTGCCCAGTGTGGCGACGGCCATTACCTGGGTTTCACCCCTGGTAAATACTGCTGATCCGTGGGTACGGGGAAGTTCAGCCAGGGAGCATGTAATGGGTCTGACTTCCGAGAAAGTCCTGCCGTCGATCCGTTTTCTGTTGCTGACTATTTGATCCCGCATGATGTCTTTTTCCAGTGTTTTCAGGATTTGGGAGATCTCTTCCTTTCTGTCGGGAAAGTCTCCCTTGAGATCTTCAAGGACTGCGGTCTTGACCAGTTTTTTCTCAGCGTTGCGTTCCATCTTGCCAGGGATGAGTATAGCCTTGCGGAGTTTTTCTCCTGTGGCTGCTCTTACTGCCTCCGCCAGTTCTGTGTCAACCGACGGCTCAGGGATTTTCATCTTCGGCTTTCCTGTCCTGGCTACAAGTTCATCCTGGAGGTCCAGCAGTGGCTGCATGGCTTCCCGGCCGAACATGATGGCATCCAGGATGTCTTTTTCCGGTAGCACTGCTGCCCATCCTTCAACCATTACGACTGCCTCCCTGGAACCGGCGACGATGAGATTCATGTCTGATTGGGCAAGCTGCGTCCTGGTGGGGTTGACTACGAAGTCACCCTCGACTCTGCCTACCCTTACACCGGCAATAGGACCGTCAAAAGGTATATCGGATACACAGAGAGCTGCAGATGATGCGGTAATGGCTACTACATCGGGATCCACCTCATCATCCACCGACAGTACGGTAGCGATTATCTGGGTGTCGAAACGATAGCCTTCAGGAAATCTTGGCCTCAGAGGTCTGTCTATAAACCGGGAAGTCAGGGTTTCCTTTTCACTGGGTCTGCCTATTTCCCGGCGGAAATAACTGCCGGGTATGCGGCCTGCCGCATAAAACATCTCCTGGTAATTCACCATCAACGGCAGAAAATTTATGCCTTCTCTTTCATCTCCGGATGTTACGGCCGTCACCAGCACAACAGTGTCACTGAAACCAGCAAGAATGGAGCCATTGGCCTGCTTTGCCAGACGTCCGCTCTCAAAGGTGAAGGGCATATTGTTGAGTTCAGTCTCTAATTTAATCATGATAGGTCTTTCCTGTCTTAAAGCCGTATTCCCATGGTATCCAGCACCCTGTAGAGTAAAACAGAGTTGAAGTCACATCAGAAGATAAGAAATCCGTGTAACAGACTATTTACGCAGTCCAAGTTGTTTGATGATGTTCCTGTACCTTGTGATATCCTTTTTCTTCAGGTAATCCAGGAGCCTGCGCCTCTGTCCCACGAGTTTGAGCAGTCCACGCCTAGACCCATGATCCTTTTTGTGGGTTTTGAAGTGTTCCGTAAGATATTTGATTCTATTGCTCAACAGAGCTATCTGAACCTCTGGAGAACCTGTATCAGTTCCATGGGTTTGGAATTCTTCAATTAGTTTCCTTTTACTTTGTGTATCCAAAACCACCTGTCTATTCCTCCTTAGCAGTTAAATAATTTTTGGTATGGTCGTTGCTGGTCAATTCATTAAGCTGCTTAATAATTATGTAGTCAGCACAAACAATGGTTTGTATGTCAGAGGCCTGCAGCCGTCAGGTCTTCGTACGGTCCGCCGGCATCCAGGCTGCTGTGCCGGGAAGGCAATGCATTTTCTTCCTGCCAGACCCTGATCGTTCTGATGCAGTCCGGGCTGCTGCTGGCGCATTCCAGTGGCCACCTTGAGACTGCAACCAGTTCGTAATCAGGTTTTCCGTCGTCACGACAGTCTGATTTCTTCAGGAGGCGCACAAACGGAATATCGGCTTGCACGGCAAGGCGTTCCTTTCCGGATCCTGCGATTGCGGCTGCGGCAACAGCCTGACCTCTGCGCAGTCTGGAAGCCGTTTCCTCGCCTATGATCAGAGATGGTATGTGATCAAGCGCTCTGTCCATGGTGACCAGGACATCTAAAATGCCGTTACGTGCAAGTATCCTGTCAAGGACTTCCAGGGTCAGTGCCCTGGAAGTATCGAACGGACTGCTACATATACGTCGCAGACCGGTCATGTGGGCACAGCATCCAAGCATCATGCCCAGCTCATGGACGAGAGATCTTATATATGTTCCTCCTGAGCACTGCACGGCAAAATCCACTTGCGGTAGTCTTACGTCAATGACATGAAATGTATGGACATTTACCGGTCTTGGTTCCTTTTTGACTATTATTCCCCTGCGGGCCAGTCTGTGCAGGGGAACGCCGTGGTGTTTGGCAGCAGAAAAAGGGGGAGGTGCCTGGAGAATGCTTCCTGTGAGTTTTCTGCACGTCTCCCTGATGACCTTTCCGTCCACGTTATATGGAATGGGTTTCTCCATGGTGATGCTGCCTTCCGAATCGTAGGTGTCGGTAGCCGCACCGAGCTTCAGGCTTCCGTGATATACTTTCCGGCCGGCCATGAGGAACTGTACAATCTTTGTTGCCTTCCCAAGGCAGACAGGCAGTACACCGGTGGCCATGGGATCGAGAGTGCCTGTGTGACCGGCCTTTTTCACCCCTAGCCTCCTGCGGACGGCCCTTACCAGCTGGAAGGATGTCATCCCGGCAGGTTTGTCCATTACGATGACACCGTCAGTCATGCGCTTTCTCCGCCATGTTGCTGAAACTCTCTGTAAGGTGGTCGAGCAGGGTTTTCCTTACTTCCTGAAGCCCCATCTTTTTTCTAAAACCCGCAGCATGGAAATGGCCGCCTCCACCAAAGTGTCTGGCTACTTCTGCCACATTGAAATAAGACTTGGATCTCAAACTGACGGCAACTTCTCCCGATGATACCTCTTTGAGGAACACTGCTACTTCCACCGTATCCACACACCTGGCATATCCCACAAAATCGTCTGTATCTCTCTCCCTGGCGCCGCTGCTCTGAAACATTTCAGGAGTGGCCTGCAGAAGCCCTATTTTCCCGTCAGGAGTCAGCTCAAGAGTGGAAAGCGCCATCTGAAGGAGTTTAAGTCTGCGCAGAGGATATGACTGGTACAGGTTGTCTGCCACCAGATAAGGCCGGGCACCCAGGGATACCAGCTCTCCTGCCGTCTGCAATGCATGAGCAGTGGTGTTGCTGTGCCTGAAACTTCCGGTATCTGTGACTATCGCGGTATACAGATTCATTGCAATTTCTTCTGAAACAGGCCACTGCAGCTCTTTCAGGATCTGGAATACTATGGCGCCTGTGGCAAAGATGTCCGGCCGGATCAGTGAAAAACAGGGTCTGGTGCAGCCGGACTCCATGAGACAGAAATCTCCCTTAAACAGGTGGTGATCCAGGATAATGACCGTCGATGCCTGCGTGATCATTTTCCTGGCCTGTCTGCCCAAGCGCTGAGGTTCATTGCAGTCCAGGACCACCAGAGTTGTGCCGCCATGGAGCCTGGCAGGAAGTTCCTGGGAAATATGGTGTGCGCCGGGGAGAAAACGCAGTGTCTCCGGAACAGTATCTTCTGAAAACAGAGTCACTTTCTTGTCCTGATCCATGAGGGCAAGGGCCAGGCCCAGCATGGAACCCAATGCATCTCCATCCGGTTTGACATGACAGGTGATAAGACACCTTTCCGATCTGTCCAGCGCTCCGGCAACGGTTTTCAGCTCTTCACCGACTATGATGCCGTCTGTTTTCAGGCTAACTTGCAATCTATACCTCTTTTGCTGTATCCGTCCGGGCCAGGAGTTTTTCTATCTCTTCTCTGGCATCCAGACTGTAATCCAGCCTGAATGTCAGTTCGGGCATGTGTTTCAGGTTCATCCTGTGGGCCAATTCCCTCTTTATGAAACCCTTGGCCCTTTCAAGCCCTGCCATCACCCTGTTCCGTTCCTTTTCATCACCAAGAACTGAGAAAAAGATCTTCGCATTGCGGAGATCCCGTGAGACGTTCACTTTCATGACGGTGACAAGACCGGCAACCATAGGGTCCTTGATGCCCTCTACCAGGAGTACAGCCATTTCTTTTTTTAATAGATCCGCAATACGCTGGGATCTTGGAAAATAATGAGGCATAATCTGAGGAATAATCCACTTACATGGTTAACTGCCGGTCATGGATTTCCGTGACTGGCATCTGTTCACAGGGCATGGCATATGCGGCGTTGTCGGCATGGGAAAAGTACGGGAAATACGACTTCACGCCCTCTGTCCTGATCCGGCACCATCCTGTAAACAGGATACAAAACAGCAGGCTGCCCCGAGCAGCCTGTATGTCTCCGGTGAGCGGTCATCATGACCATAACCGGAGGTGAGAGCGGAAAAAAGAACTCGGATAATCCGGGGGAAATCCTGCCGCATATGCTCAGTTTCCCAGGTGAATAATTTCAATTTCTGAGTCTATTACCTCTACGGGACACGTTTCATCTATGAAGTTCAGGACTCTGTCCAGGGCGGAATTGATGACAGATTGGCTGTTCCCCACCGTGGATATGCCTATTACCCCGCTCTGCCACACATCATTGAGATCTATCTCGGAAATCGCTACGTTAAAACGGTTTCCCACCCTGCCGATCAGGCTCTTTACAACCCGTCGTTTTCCCTTGAGCGAGTGGTTTTCCGGCAGTCTAATCCTGAGCCTGACCACTCCTACGATCATCTAAAGATTCTCCCAGAGATGGGGCAAGTTCCTCCATTTCAAAAGTTTCTATTACATCTCCAACTTTGATGTCATTGAATTTTTCCAGTCCGGCGCCACATTCATACCCTGCCTGGACCTCTTTGGCGTCTTCCTTGAATCGCCGCAGTGAATTCACTTTTCCAGTGTAGACCACCACATTGTCCCTTAAGAGTCTTGCCTGGGCATTTCGTCTCATTATCCCTTCGGTCACATAGCATCCTGCCACAGTGCCCACCTTGGTAATATGGAACGTATCTCTCACTTCGGCCCTGCCCAGCACCTTCTCCCTGTAGACGGGCTCCAGCAGACCTGCCATTGCACCCTTGACTTCTTCAATGGCGTGGTAGATGACATCGTAGAACCTGATGTCCACATTTTCGTGTTCAGCCAGGGCCTTGGCCTTTAAGCTCGGTTTTACATTGAATCCGATTATGATGGCATTGGATGCCGAAGCCAGCAGGACGTCTGATTCAGAGATGGCGCCTATCCCGCCCCTGACAATCCGCACCTTGATCTTTTCGGTGCTGAGCTTCTGCAGGGACTCGGTAAGGGCTTCGAGAGATCCCCGGACGTCTGTCTTGAGAACGATATCCAGTTCTTTGAGCGCGTCTTCCTGCAGTTTTTCAAAAACATTTTCCAGGCTGAGTTTCCTGGTTTTCAGGAGTTCAGCTTCTCTTGCCTTCCTCTGCCGGTATTCAGCCACCTCTCTTGCCTTCTTTTCGTTGGGCAGGACGGTAAATTCATTGCCGGCATCAGGAACGCCTGAAAGCCCCTGTACTTCAACAGGAATAGACGGCCCCGCTTCTCTTATTCTGTCACCCTTGTCGTTCAGCATTGCACGGATCCTGCCATGATGAAGGCCGCACACCAGGGCATCACCTACATGAAGGGTGCCTTCCGAAACCAGGAGGGTAGCCACAGGCCCCCTGCCCTTGTCCAGTTTTGCCTCTATGACATGCCCCTTGGCTGGACGCCTGGGATCGGCTTTCAACTCCAGGACTTCTGCCTGGAGCCCCATCATGTCCAGTAGATCATCGATCCCGGTGCCCTGTTTCGCAGAGATTTCAACAAAAATCGTATCTCCCCCCCAGTCTTCGGGAATCAGACCCAACTCAGCCAGTTCGCCCTTTACCTTTTCAGGATTTGCTCCGGGTTTGTCGATCTTGTTTATTGCCACGATGATCGGAACGCCAGCTGCCTTGGCATGGTCTATGGCTTCTTTGGTCTGGGCCATGACCCCGTCATCTGCAGCGACGATGAGTATGACTATGTCCGTCACCTGGGCGCCGCGCAGCCTCATGGCCGTGAATGCTTCATGGCCTGGAGTGTCTAAAAACACCACCTCCTGGCCCGAGTCCAGCATTACATGATGGGCGCCGATATGCTGGGTTATGCCGCCGGCCTCCTGCGAGGCCACGTCTGCCTTCCGGATTGCGTCCAGCAGAGAAGTCTTTCCGTGATCTACATGTCCCATAACAGTTACAACAGGGGGGCGGGGTACGGGTTCTCCTCCTTCGAACTGGATCTCTTCAATGTGGATGAGATCCTCGGCAACAGCCTTCTTTTCCACTTCATAATCGAATTCTGATGCCACCAGGCTTGCAACATCGAAATCGATGGACTGGTTGGCGGTTGCCATGACTCCCAGCCCCATGAGCTTCATTATGACATCACTGGCCTTGATCCCCATCCGCTTCGCCAGTTCACTGACCTGAATGGTCTCATAGACAGTGAATTTGCGTTTTCCTGCCTTTGCGGGCAATGTTCCGGGTTTCGGAGTCGGCTGGGCCCTGCCTCCCCGTTTTGCCGATTCTCTGCCGGCGCCCGGGCCTGCCATGGTATCTATCATGCCCATCTCTTCCTCGACGATCTTGTTGATAGGCTTGAGTCTGCCTTTCTTCTTGGTCATCGGGCGCTTTTTCTTGTGTGATGGTCCGAATTCCGTGGTTTGAACCACCCTTTTGCCCTTCTTCTTTCCCTTTTTTCCAGGGGCAGGATGCGCACCTGCAGGGACTGAAGGCCGGTGGGTCGCAGCAGTCGGAGCGGCTTTCCTGCCCGGCCTGGCAGGTTTCGATGGAGCGGTTTTTTGGGGCCTTGCCTTAGGTTGAGTGATTTCGATTCTTGGACGGTCGAGTATCTTGACAAATCTTTTGGGTTCCGCCTTTTTTTCTTCTTCAGGTTTTGTGACAGCTTCGGGTTCCCCTGCCTCCGGTGCTTCTGCAGCGGCAGTTTCAGTTTTTGCCCCCGGCTGCTTTTCTTCCTCAGCTTTTTTCAGCTCCTCAGGTACCGAAGCTTCTTCCGCCGTCGGAGGGAGCGGTTCCGGCTCCGCCGTTTCTTTTTTGATCACGGCGGATTCTTCGGCCTTCTTTTCGAGAACAGGTTCTGGCGGAGGAGTGATTTCCGGCTCCCCCGGCTGCGGGCGAACGATTTTTTTAAGATGAACTACGCGTTGTCGCCGCCGTACCACCACCTTGGGTTTTGCTTTTTCTTCAGTTTCTGGCTTTGTACGGAGTTTGACGCGGATTTCGTCGGCTTCGTAGCCCTCAAGGGTGCTCATATAATTTTTGATGTTGTAGCCAAGTTCTTTTATCTTGGCCGCCATTTCCTTGCTGGGTATTCCCAATTCCTTGGCCAGCTCATGGACTCTGACTTTAGCCATGCCTGTTATTTAAACCCCCGACATATACAAATTTATATTGTTACTAATAATCAACCAGCCTTGATGTTGATTACATAATCAAGGGATATCCCGAAAGCTTACTTTTAAACGCCCCTTCGAGATATCTCTTTGAATTGTTCTTTAGACGGCTGATACAGGATCCGCCCCGACAGACATAGGCCCCCGCGCCGAGAACAGTCATTTCCTCGTCCAGGACGTTTTTTGGGGTTGTCTACAGCCATATGCATCAGATCGTTGCTGGGTACATTGACCCTGCATACAATACAGGTCCGAACCGGAGTATGTGTTCTCCTGGATTCAGTTGCTTCATCTATACGCTCAGGCCTCTGCTTCCTCGGGCTGTCCGCCAGGCGTACCTGAATCGCCATTGTCGTTCTCCGGTGATCCCTCTGCCTCAGAATCAGCAGCGGATACCGTTTCTTCCGTCGTTCTGTGTTCTTCCATGTAATGCCCGGCTTCTTCCACCAGTGATTTTACAAGGTCCACAGCCAGCTTGGCATCACCGGCCAGGGCCTCAGGATCCGCCTGGGAAAGAAGTTCAGCTGATGTAATGCCCTGGGCATACAACTTGTCAGCTATGTTTTCAGTCATGCCGGGTACCTCCAGCAGGGTAAAATAATTGGGATCCTGCATGTTGGCGTGCCTGGTTTCACTTCTGACATCTATTTTCCATCCCATGAGCTTGGCGGCCAGGCGCACATTCTGCCCCTGCCGTCCTATTGCCAGAGAAAGTTGTTCGTCCGGTACAATGGCTTCTATGGACATGTTTGCTTCATCCACGATTACACTTGAACACTCGGCAGGAGCCAGAGCATTATATACATATTTGGCAGGATCAGGATTCCAGGGCACTATGTCGATTTTCTCGCCGCGAAGCTCCTGGACCACGGCCTGAACCCTGGAGCCGCGCATGCCTACACATGCGCCCACCGGATCAACGTCGGACTCCCTGGAACTTACAGCTATTTTGGACCTGCTGCCCGGTTCCCGGACCACCCCCATGACCTGGACTATGCCCTCTGTAATCTCCGGGACTTCCAGCTCGAACAGTTTCAGAAGGAATTCCGGGCGAGTCCTGGACAGAATGATCTGAGCCTCTCTGGGAGTCTTGCGTACCTCTATGATATAGGCCCTCAACCTGTCTCCGCGGCGGTAACTGTCATTGGGGATCTGTTCGGAGGAGGGCAGAAGCGCTTCTGTGCGCCCCAGGTTGACTATGAGGTTGCCCCGCTCATACCGCTGCACAATGCCGTTTACTATTTCACCTTCGCGGTCTTTGAACTCTTCGTATATGAGATCCCTTTCGGCCCTCTTCATCTTCTGGATGATTACCTGCCTTGCTGACTGGGCTGCAATCCTTCCCAAGGATGATGTGTCCATTTTGGTCCCGATGCTGTCACCGATTTCACTCTCAGGATCAAGTTCTCTGGCTTCCTCCAGGGCGATTTCGGTTTCCTGGTTTCTGACTTTTTCCACCACAGTCCTGTACCGAAAGACTTCGATTTTTCCCTCGTTTTCATTGAAATTTACTTCCAGATCCAGATGGGATCCGAAACGTTTCTTGACAGCTGATTTTACCGCTTCTTCAACAGCAGCTACAAGGATATTGCGGTCAAGGCCCTTTTCCCTGCTTACCTGATCTATAGTTCTCTTGAGTTCCAAAGACATGTCGCGAATTGTGTCCTTATTTACTTTTTCTTTTCCTGCTTCTTACTGCAGCCCTTCAGCGGACTTCACGGCTCAACACAACTACTTGCTGCAGCAAGTCTGTAAAGAAAGCATCCTGTCAGAGTATGTCCAGGCGTGCTCTGGCTATTCGGTCAAAGGGTATTTCAAATGTGTCCTTACCTGAAGAAAGGCGGATCAATCCATCCTCCATCCCTTCCAGGGTTCCCTTGAAGCGTCGCCGGCCGTTAATGGGATCTTTTGTCTTCAAAACGATCTTCTCCCCGGCAAACCGGGTGAAATCTTCTTCCCTTGTAAGCGGACGGTTTATCCCCGGAGATGAGACTTCAAGGTTGTACCGGCCCGGGACAGGATCTTTGATGTCCAGCAGATCACCGACAATGCGGCTGACATGCGCACAGTCATCCACGGTCACTCCGCCGGGCTTGTCGATTGTGAGAACAAGCCTGCTGCCGGCATATTCCACGCCCAGAAGCTCCATTCCAGCATGGAGCACCAAGGGCTCCACCAGTACTCTGATGGTTTCTTCTATGTTGTCTGTTTTCTTATCTTCAAAAGCCATAAAAAAATAAAGTGGGTTAAGTGCCCACTTTATTAGCAGAGTAATCATGATTTCAACGTGTAGGCCTGATATACACGTGTTAATCAATATTATCTCCACAGATTAAAGTAAGGCTGGCCTTTATGAAATACAAGTCTCCAGGTTCACCAAACCTCAAAAAGGGATGGAGCGGGCAACGGGACTCGAACCCGCGACCCCAAGCTTGGGAAGCTTGTGCTCTACCAGCTGAGCTACACCCGCCCTCAGTTTTTCAGAGGTATAGTAAATGACCGGTATTGAAAATGCAAGGATTAGGGTTGAATCTGAATTCTATCTGGTTACAGGGTGCGGCGTATTTATGTACTAGCGGGGCAGGCGGCTGTACCGGACAAACATCCTGACTCCCGTGACGGGCCAGTCCGGAGTTGACGTTCCAACCCAGATTATTCGCTTCAAAAGCCGAACAATACTAATTGGCGTAAATTACAGCATGTTATATGAAATATTTTTAGTCAGAAACTGCACTAGGAAGGTGCAGCGAATTCAAAGAAAAAGTGTTCTGCATTTGAATCCGAAAGGGGGAGTGCGATTTCACCAAATCTGTGCATTGTCAGGGGTTTGAAGTACCAGATTTTTATTGAAGCCACCATGGCCAAGGCAAAGGGAAACGGCAGCATCAGTGAGGTGTTACGGCGTTGGGGGATTCATTCGAGTGATTTGACCCGGATCCGAAAAGCTGTGGAAG